>CAZPWZ010000257.1:0-4268 GCA_964590675.1 uncultured Draconibacterium sp. | reverse complement strand
TCGTAATGATCGGTCAAACTGGTCGGTTTACCTATGCGAGCCCGCCGGCAATGAGGATGTTCGGGTATACCATTCCGGAAATTGGCATCCTAAATCCGGATGATCTGACACATCCGGATGACCTGCCAATGGTGATGGAGACGATGGGCCGCCTTTTTCAGGATCCAGGCTGTGTTCCCACCATTCAGTATCGTTTCAGGCATAAAAATGGCAGCTGGTTCTGGATCGAGAGCACTTTCAGTAATTTGCTTGAAACACCTGGCATTGAGTCCATTGTCATTAATTTTCGTGATATTAACGATCGGAAATTTGCGGAGGACAAACTCAGGGAAAGCGAACAGCAGTTCAGAAAACTGTCGAGGGGCATTGAACAGAGTCCTGCTGCAGTCGTCATCACGGATACAAAGGGTTGTATTGAATATGTAAACCCGGTGTTCACAACCATGACCGGGTATTCACTTGAGCGGGTGAGGGGGAAGATTGCACGAATTTTAAAACCGGACAGGACTCCGGATGAGGTCCATCAAATGATCTGGAAAACAATTTTAAGCGGGAAGGTATGGACCGGGGAATACCTGAGTAAAAAGAGGAACGGTCAGCCCTATTGGGAATCCGTCTCAGTGGCGCCAATATTGGATCCGGAGGGAGATATCACGGATTTCATTATTACGATGGAGGATATTTCTGAACGCAAGAAAATGATCGGTGAATTGGTCGACGCACGTAAAAAAGCAGAGGAGAGCGATCGCCTGAAATCGGCTTTCCTGGCCAATATGAGCCATGAGATACGAACTCCTATGAACGCCATAGTAGGTTTTGCAGATATGCTCACAGATCCATCCCTGTCAAACGAGGATCGTACCAGGTTCTCACAAATCGTGCAATCACGGTCCGATGACCTCATGCACATCATCAATGATTTGCTTGAGATATCTCGGATCGAATCCGGAAATTTCACCGTCAATAAAAGTGAATTTTCGATCAATGAGGTGTTGGGTGATTTAGGCATCGTTTTCATGCAACGCCTTGAAAGGTTAAGGAGGACAAATCTGACCATCCGCATCGACAAGGCCTTGCCCGACCAGTTGTCCGTAATTGAATCGGATATCTACATTTTCAAGCAGGTGTTTTCCAATCTCATTGAAAATGCGATCAAATACACCCATACAGGATCGATCCATTTCGGTTACCTGCCGCCATTGAAAAACGAGATAACCTTTTATGTCAAGGATACCGGTATTGGAATTTCACCTGAAAACCAGGCAGTGATCTTTGAACATTTCCGGCAGGCTGATATCGAAAACCGGAGCCAGTATAGCGGTACAGGATTGGGATTAGCCATATGCAAGGGGGCGCTGGCGCATATAGGCGGTAAAATATGGGTTGATTCAGAACCGGGGAAAGGCAGTGTTTTCTATTTCACACTTCCGTTTCATGAACAGGATTCTGTCACCGGTGGGGACCAATCGCGGCAGCATGATGGCATGCCCAAAGAGAAGCCTGGTAATCATTACATATGGACTGGAAAGCAGATCCTGATAGTTGAGGATGAACCGACCAACATGGAGTTTCTGAAGATTATTCTGGGTAAAACACAAGCAGTTATCACCCCGGCTGAAAATGCACGTACACTCCGGAATCATTATGAAAGGCTGGATCAATTTGACCTTGTATTGCTCGATGTGCGCCTTCCCGACGCCAGCGGTTGGGATCTTGCCAGGGAGATCAAGGCCATTGTGCCGGGATTGCCCATAATTGCCCAAACGGCATATGCCATGTCGACCGACCTTCAGAAAAGTATATCCGCAGGATGTGATAACTTCATTTCCAAACCGATAAATAAGGCTAAATTGTTAAATATGTTATCAGAATATCTCGGATAAATAAAATATGCGAGGCTTAGCATAAATATAAAATCAGTATACCAGGTTATAAGAGAAAATCACGTGAGATCACCGGGTAAATATATTATGAAATGTACACTGGAACAATGATCATGCAAACCGATGAAGTATACGCTGCCTATCAATCCGCACTGTTATCGGGAAACCGTTCTGTTTGTTCAAAGGTGGTAACGGAACTGATCGAGGCTGAAACACCCATCAAGGAGCTTTACAGTCACTTATTTCAGCGTTCATTGTATGAAGTCGGAAAACTTTGGGAGCAAAACAAGATATCTGTTGCAACCGAGCATATGAGCACGGCAATCACGGAAGGTTTGATAACCCTGTGTTACCCGCTTCTATTCTCTGCCGAACATTGTGGAAAGAAGGCTGTTATCACCTGTACACCAGGTGAATATCACCAGATTGGCGCCCGCATGGTGGCCGATTTTTTCGAATTGCATGGCTGGGATGGATATTTCCTGGGTTCCGGCACACCCGAGGATGAATTGATAAAGTTCATCAGGGAACACCAGCCTGATCTGCTCGCCATTTCCATCAGTGTGTCATTCAACCTGGGTAACCTGCTGAAACTGGTGCTGAAAATCCAGCAACATTTTCCGGCCATGCCTGTTCTGGTTGGCGGCCAGGCATTTAACTGGGGAGGTAAAGAGGCATTCCAATCCATGGATAACATTCATCTGATCACATCATTGGATGATTTGGAACGTAAATTTTTAAATAAAAAATAATGATGATGCCTGAAGATAATTCGTTACTGGTTGAATATATCAGACAGGATTCAAGTATGATATACCTGCTAATAGGGAAGGATGGGATTATTATTTCTGCAAATGCATTTACAGAACTGTTATCCGGAAAAAATTTGCAGGGGCGACCCCTCAATGAATTATTTATCGATTTTGGGGTGGCGCTTGACATCGGTGGATTTCTTGATGGTAACAAGGATAAAAAACTGATTAACATTTCCACCTCTGCAGGATTACCCGAAACCTACTATTTCAGGTTTTATGACCAGGGCGATTCAATTCTTGCATTGGGTGAGGTTAATAGCACTGAATTGAGTGTGCTTCGAAAAACCCTGCTGGAGCTGAACAAGGAGATGAATAATCTTACCAGGGAATTGCAGAAAAAGAATACCGCACTGAGGAAACTAAACGAACTTAAAAACCAGTTTCTTGGAATAGCAGCACACGACCTTCGAAATCCAATAGGTATCATCATGGGATACAGTAATTTTTTACTCGAAGAGCTGGAGGTTGAACTAAATACAGATCAGGTAAAAATGTTGAAGACAATCCGTGAAACAAGTGAATTCATGCTTCACCTGCTGGAGGGACTTCTCGACATAAGCGCCATTGAATCCGGTAAATTACGGCTGGATTGTCAAAAAACCGACCTGTTGTCGCTGGTCCGGAAGAATGTCAGCCTCAACAGCGTTATCGCGGGAAAGAAGAACATCCATGTCCAGGTTCAGTCATTTGAAAACATTCCTGAGATAATGGCCGATCCATCCAAGATAGAACAGGTTATGAATAATCTCCTCAGCAATGCCATTAAATACTCCATGCCACTTACAACCGTGAAGGTGACTCTCTTTTTAACCGGCGATCATATCACGGTATCAGTTGCCGACCAGGGACAGGGTATCCCTGCCAACGAGATTGAAAACCTATTTAAACCATTTCAGAAAATCAGCACCAAAAGTACCGCTGGTGAAAAATCGACCGGACTGGGATTGTCGATTGTGCGGAATATTATTCTTGGACACAAGGGAAAGATTTGGGTCGAAAGTAAAGTAGGGGAGGGATCGACCTTCTATTTTTCGTTACCATTGATAACACAACAATCTTAACGAGCATGACATAAGACGCAACAATCTGAATGAGCGTGACAACCGTGACAGGAAAATTGAAGTAAAAAGAAAAATTGAATAAGCAATTCATCCTGCAAAAACAACAAACATGAGTAAAGAAATGCTACTTGCATCGGCTGCAATGCTGGTGCAGCCCTCGGCGGCATCGGCCAATGAATTTGAAGCAAAAAGCGAAATGCTGGCTGCAGAAATGAATCGTTTGATGGGGGCAAGATCCGACCTGGCTCACCTCATCGGGGAGGGCAATATTTCGATGATGGAAGACAATCACAGGAATCATGCCCGCTTTATGTCATCCCTGTTCCTGAACTTTCAGCCTTTCATCCTGGTCGAAACGGTTTTATGGGTTTACAGGGCATACCGGTCGCATGGATTTTAACTTAATTACTGGCCTGCCCCATTAGAACAATTGGTTCAGATTCCAAAGTTGCATTTTAACCCGGAAACTTTTTCGGAAATTTATCCGTTTTTACCCCTGGATAACATAC
>CAZPWZ010000256.1:0-4272 GCA_964590675.1 uncultured Draconibacterium sp. | reverse complement strand
ATCACAGTTGGCATCAAGATTTCCGTAGCAGGATTTTTCGATAACCCCATTATCAGATGGATTTGAACCGCCACTGATCTTTGTCCCGATATTCAGGTTTTCTCTAAGCCAGCATTGGGTTCCAACCAATACAGTATTGTAGGTCTGCCCACCATAAACAACACTTGGGAGTCCCGGGCAGGTGGTGATCGGGATCACAGCAGGAGTAATTGTTCCGCTGAAATAACTTACAGGGATGTTGACCGCCCCAACAGTTTTGATCAAACATCCCGGATAAAAATCCAGGGTTGTTGCAGTTGATCCGGTGAAGGTGAAATTAAGTCCGATTTCGCTGGGAGGATAATTTATGATCGCACCGGAAGGATTTGACCAGTTGAGGGTTATGATGCCGCTGGCCGCGCTTGCTGTTGCACCGGCTAATGTACCTGCAGCGGATATTCCGGAGAAAATAAGCTTTGACTGGTCATAATGGATTTTTTGAACCAGTGTGCCTGCATTTGTCGTAAAGCCTGAATATCGCACCGGGACTGTTACCGGACTTCCGGCGGGAACATTGTCAACATTAATAATGTTACCATGCGAAGGGTTTGTTGCTGATGCTGTCACTGAACCGTTTGTATAGGTAACAGGAACGATAAAAAAACCCTGGCTGGCAACTTCGCAGGCATCACTTAAAAAATTCAGCTGACTGGTACCGGGGCCATTATAAGTAAAATTGAGATTAAGCAGCGTACCATTGAAATTTGTCGGAGAAAGTGAATTCCAGCCAATATTGATAGTCGAGTCCGGAACCAGCGGTCCGACAAGCATTCCGGATGGAGTACCCGTAGCTCCGGTAAAAGTGAGTGTTCCCTGCTTAAACCTGACGTATAATGTTATCGCAATGATATTATTCCAGTTTGCAACTGTAATCGGGACTACTACATTATCGCCCGGATTGACAATATGATTGGCAATAGAAGCAGTTGCGGCCAGTGGCGCCTTATTGCTCAGGTTTGAATCAGGATTGGATACTGTAATATCCTGTGAAACAGCCTGATAGGCAAACACGAAAAAGATTAAAAGGACCGCAAATGAACGAATAGTATGTATTTTCATATTAAAATGTTTTTTTTATACATAATTGGCAGCCTGTCCATTGAAAATAGAACAGGCTCATTTTACCATCGGGTATCCAACAGAGGTACTCTGCAATACAAATGTAAGACCTGCCTTCATAAAAATCTTTAATCAGATGATGAAGTCTTCAACAATGCAAAGTTAAGATCATTATCAAACAGGGCAATGGGTTTTTATAAGTTATCTTTTAAGCGACAGACAGTTTTTCAAAGGAATAGTTGCCTGCCCTGAAAACATTAAACTGGTATTAATCCCAGGGCAAGTCCTGGGCCCAGATTCCACCGCAAATGACCGGGAATCTAACCTGAGAGATTAAAATTCTAATACCTGCAAAGTACAGCCTACATCAATGAATAGTAAAATGAATTGTCAGGTATACCCACCTCCATCTGGAAATTTTACAATCAGATCTTCGTCAGATCAATAGCAAACTCCACCGGGTGCTCCGGGGTGCTGCAATGCAAAACACACTGCTCGCAAATCTGAAGCTCGCCCTGGAGGCGCTTCTTGACCATGTCCTCGATGCGCTGGCGGAGCTGCGGGATGGAAATTTTAGCCACGATCTCGTCGGCAAAGGCAAACATCAGCAACATGCGGGCGGTCTCCTCCCCTATGCCGCGCTGGCGCAGGTAAAACATCGATTCGGGATCGAGCTGGCCGGTGGTGGAGCCATGCGAGCATTTGACGTCATCATTGTAAATTTCCAGGAAAGGCTTGGAATTTACACGGGCAGTATCCGTCAGCAGGATGTTTTTATTGGTCTGTCGCGCATCGGTGTGAGTCGCATTGCGACGTACAAGCACATGTCCGTTAAATATGGCGCGGGCATGCTCGTCGAGGATCCCCTTGAACATCTCATTACTGGTACAATCGGGAAAAGCATGGTCGACAAAAACCTGGTTGTCGACGTGCTGCTTCCTGTCCATCAGGTAAATGCCATAAATATTGGCATTGCCGTGCGGTCCGTCGAACAGCAGCCGGATGTTGTTGCGCAGCACGCCCCCATTCAGGGAGATATAATGCGATTCGAGGTGCGCAGCCGCTTCAAGCTTAAAGTATACCGAACTGATCAGGGTGCTGTTGTTGTTCAGGTTCTGCAGTTTGTAATGATCCAGCATGCCATGCTCCCCAAGATGCACCTCGGTCACTATATTGGAAAAACTTGCCTGGTGATTGTATGAATCGTCGCAATGGACCAGTGAAAGCTTGGCATTGGCACCGACCACGATAAGGTTGCGCGATTGAAGGAACAGGTTTTCTTCGTGATGAATGACATTGATCAGTTGAACCGGCTTCGGGCTTTTTACATTGTCTGGTACATAAATAAATACGCCATCCTGGGAAAAAGCGGTATTCAGCGCAGTAAATCCATCGGCAGCATCATCTGCGATGGTTCCGTAATACTTTTCGATAATCTGCGGGTATTTTTTCCGGGCTTCAGCAAGACTTCCCAGGATGATCCCGTTACCAAGCTCCATCAGGGGTACATCTTTGGAAACATACCACCCGTTAAGCTGACCGATTACGGCAGTATCGAGATGCGGAATATTGCAGCGGAATACCTTCTGAATATCAACTTCCTCCCTGGGATGGAGGTCGTAATCATAGGTGCGCATGAAACTCTCATCCAAATCGGTGAGACGCCATGATTCCATGCTGGTGTCCGGAAATCCAAGGCGGACAAATGAATTAAATGCGCTGTTCCGTTTTTCGGCAAGGATCGCCGTATCATTTTCGGCCAGGAAACCCCGGTTCTTTTCATACAACCGGATCAGGCGTTCCCGGGTGATGATCTCTTTATTTTCAGTACGCATCACGCCTCCTGTTCCTTTTTAATCCAGTCATACCCCTTTTCCTCCAGTTCGAGCGCCAGCTCCTTACCTCCTGATTTTACGATCTTTCCCTGGAAAAGCACATGCACAAAGTCGGGAACGATGTAATCAAGCAACCGCTGATAATGGGTGATCACCACGAAGGCATTGTCGGGCCGGCGCAGTTTGTTCACCCCGTTGGCCACGATGCGCAGTGCATCGATGTCAAGCCCCGAATCGGTTTCATCGAGGATGGCCAGCATCGGCTCTAGCATCGCCATCTGGAAAATTTCATTTTTCTTCTTCTCGCCCCCCGAAAATCCTTCGTTGACGGATCGGTTGGTCAGGTTGGAGGTGATCTCGACCAGTCGTTTCTTTTCTTCCATCAGCCGGAGAAATTCGCCCCCGGGCAGGGGATCAAGGCCTTTGAACTTGCGGACCTCATTCACAGCCGTACGCATAAAATTGGTGATGCTGACCCCGGGAATTTCAACCGGGTACTGGAATCCCAGGAATATGCCTTCGCGGGCCCTGTCTTCGATGGAGAGTTTCTGCAGGTCCTTACCGTTGTATAGTATCTCCCCGGAAGTGACATCGAATACTTCCCGGCCGGCAATGACCGATGCCAGGGTGCTTTTCCCGGTTCCATTGGGTCCCATGATGGCATGCACCTCGCCTTTGTTCACCTCGAGATCAACGCCCCGGAGAATTTCTTTGCCGTTGATGCCGGCATGCAGGTTTTTAATTTGTAATAACATAGTTTATAAAATCAAAATGCAAAAATCAAGAATCAAAAATCAAGAATCAAAAATCAAGAATCAAAATTCAAAAAGTAAAATGCAAAAAGCAAAAATCAAAATTCAAAACATAACTCAGAACCCTATTTCAAAACCATATTTCATGAGCGGGCCAATTCATTTTCAAATTTTCAAATCTTCAAATTAGCACATTATCCCATCAGCACATTAGCACATCAGCACATTAGCACATTACCCCACACTGCCTTCCAGCGAGATCGAAAGCAGTTTCTGCGCCTCCACGGCAAATTCCATCGGCAATTGCTTAAGCACCTCCTTCGCGTAGCCATTGACAATCAGCCCGATGGCGCTTTCAGCTGAAATTCCGCGCTGCTGGCAATAAAAAAGCTGGTCTTCAGATATTTTGGAGGTAGTAGCCTCATGTTCCACGATCGACGATTTATTATCCACCTGGATGTAGGGGAAGGTATGTGCACCGCATTTGGCGCCAAGGAGCAGGGAATCGCACTGGCTGTAATTACGCGAATTGACGGCATTTTTCGAAATCCGGACCAGTCCGCGGTAGGAGTTGTTGCTCTTCCCGG
>CAZPWZ010000255.1:0-4274 GCA_964590675.1 uncultured Draconibacterium sp. | reverse complement strand
GATGTAACCCTTGGCCGTGGGAGAATATACCGAGGCATAAACCAGTTTGATGGCATCCATCAGCTGATCGAGCCTCACCCTTGGATCAGGATGGTTGTTGGGGATCAGGTATGTTTCAAATATCCCTGCAAAAGGCTGATTCTGTGAATCTTCAAATAACCCGGACGATCTTATGGCGAGTGGTTTGGTGATATGCTTGATAATCAGTTTCAGCTTCCTGATCAGTGTTTCAGTAAGCCGTCCTTCAATAAACCAGCGCTTGATCTGGTCGTAATCAGTTTCGTAGACTGCCCTTTCCCGCAATTTATTCCGGTCGAGAAAATATTCAAATTCATCTGTCCCGATGATCGAAGTTTTTGGTGTCCGGATATTGATATTGGGGACATGCTGTGAAAAATCATAATTGTAGATCAGGGTATTCACAAAAGCCAGGCCGCGGCCTTTTCCGCCCAAAGCCCCCTCGGTAAGGGCGAGGATGTTATGTTCATCAATGATCCCCGACTCTTCAAAGGGGATCACCTTGCCGATGTTTTGTTCGTTCCTGAAATTCTGGATAACGGCGATCAGGTAATCACGCAAAGCCGTGGGATCCTTAAAATCGGTGACTTTCGCCGGGTTGAGAATTTTCGCCACCTGGATCTCACCGCGTGCCATGAGCCAGAGTGAAAAATGATCCTTCCTGGCATGATAAAGCAAGGATTCCTCAGGGATTGTTTTAAGCAGGTCTTCGAACTCTTTCAGCGACTTTGCAACGGCAATCTGCCCGCCCTCCTTGTCACGGTAGATGAAATTCCCAAATCCCAGGTAGTGCGTGATAAAACTCCTGAAATCGACCAGCAGCGTCTCTGAATTCTTGTTGATGAAGGAAGCCTTCATTTCATAGGCCTTCTGGGCATTCTGATCATCGGACGATTGCAGCACGATAGGCAGGTCATAAAGCTCCTTCCTTGTTTGTTTAACCAGGCTGAATCCCGCCGAATCATTGAGTTTTCCGTCTTTCTTGAATTTAACATCCGAGATCAGGCACAGGATATTATCGCGGTATTTGTTAAAGATATACAGTGCCTCTTCATAGGTTGAAGCAAGCAGTATTTTAGGTCGGGCTTTCAGGCGGAGAATGCGGTACAACTCATCCGTAGTCACATCCTCAATGATATTCTTTGTCTGCTCAAGCACAATATTATAAAGCATGGGCAGGTACAGCGAATAATATTTTGATGAATCCTCCACGAGCAGGATCACCCTGACCATGCCGATGGTGGTATCGTTTTCAACATTGATCTTATCCTCGAGATAATTGATCATGGCGAAAAATATCTTGGAATCGCCGTTCCACACAAATACGCGGTCGATCCAAACCATTTTCTCCGGTTCTTCCTCGTATTTTGCAATCTCAGTATTGCTGTTAAGCAACAGGAATACAGGAATATACTGATATTGTTCCTTGACCTTTTTACTCAGCTCAACAGCAAAATGCTTATCGGAGCCAATCATGACCATGATAAGATCATAATGTTTCGTGTTAAGTTGCTCCATCACCTCCTCGATGGTCGAAACCCCGGTTATGCGCGGCATCGTGCTCAGGCTGAGCGAGTAAAATTCCCCGAGCACATGTTCTGAGAATCGTCCCTCCTTCTCGATGCTGTAAGCATCATAAAGATTGGCAACCAGCAGTATTTCCTTGACTTTGAAAGGCATCAGGTCATGGTAGAGATCACGGTTGTAATTTGTACGGTTGAGGAAGGTCTGCAAAAGCTGGCGGCTGTATTTCACCGGCACCGACTGGTCCTGTGTGGTATCATCCGCATCACGGTGCACTGTTTTCCGGAGGATGGCCTTTCCCTTTACCGAGTTCAGGTAACCGACAATGATGTTTGCCAGGTTGACAATCAGGTGGCGTTCTTCTTCAAGGAAGGGACCCTCGAAGGATGTCGGAAATGCCTTGAGGTAGCAAATCTGAATATATCCCTGCTGGTTGTCGATGGTTTCAAAGCCCTGTTTTTGCGTCCATTCAGTTTCCCGGAAAGCAGGGGTCTTTACCTCAACACTACCATATTTGATGCGGCAAACCGTATATTCAGTATACTGCCATGCCCGCGGCAGGATGAGGCATATCTGGTGAAGCGATTCTTCGATGGGCTTGCCGGTCCGCAGGATAGCCGTTGTCTGGTTGATGGCCGTAAGTTCTTTGAGCCGCTCCCGGGTGATGTAATGACCCTCGCGGCCTTTGACGCCATTGAGATAACCCTCGATGAGGCTTGCGAGGTTTACCAGCAGGTTTCGCTCTTCAGCCAGGAAGGGACCTTCATCGGCATCAGGAAATTCCCGGAGATAAAAAACGGAAATAACACCCGTCAGGTTGTCGATCGTTTCAAAAATCTGCTCCTGCAGCCATTGCGATTCCCGGAATCCCGGACTTACGAATTCCATATCCTCGAACCGGATCCTGACCGCGGTAAAATCAGGAAACTGCCAGGCCCGGGGCAATATCTGGCAAATTCCGTCAAGGGTCTCGGGGATGGCTTTTCCGGCCTTGATGAGTGCCGTGGTTTCATTAATCGCTGCTAATTCTTTGAGACGCTCCTGGCTTTGATGAACCAGTTGTTTCAAATTAACCTCTTCGGGAATGATTATCCCGGCATTAGGGTTTTCGTCGGAGGGAAGCATGAGTCTTCATAGATAAGGCCTCAAAATTAGAATAATTTTTAATCCTTCAAACAATCTCTGTCCTAATTCAGGAAAAATTGAAAAACACGTCCGGCATCCTACTGCACTATTATAACCTTATGCGTCAATTGATTAATTCCCAGCCTTATAATTAAAGCGCAAATCCCGTCGGACAGGCTTCCAAAGCAGGAATGGAGATGACAGGTGTCTTATTTATTACAAAAAATTGCCGGCAGCATTCGGTATTTGCAACGTGGTTCTGGCGTTTTCCATTTACTTCATTGTTCCTGTAACGGAATGCCAAGGCCCGACGATTACGTTAGTGTCGTAGTATTAATAAGTATTACACTTATGCCTAGTACGTACATTTCTTATCATTTTGAATAATAAATAATTATATAAAAAAAACTCAAAAATTCTGCCTATCCTGTCAGAATATTTTATAATATTGTGAACAATTTCACACTGTGAAATACCATTCTAAAAATTAATTTAATCATTCTACTATGAACAACGACATGTTAAAAAAGCTGCTTGACGAATTCATGGCAAAGGTCATTGCCAAGAACCCGGGAGAAACCGAATTTCACCAGGCTGTAATGGAAGTTGCAGAATCTTTGATTCCTTTCATTGAAGAAAATCCAAAGTACAAGCAGGCTAAAATCCTTGAACGGATGGCCGAAGCTGAGCGCATCATTATTTTCCGTGTACCTTGGCTGGATGACAAAGGTGAAATCCAGATCAACAGGGGTTTCCGGATTGAAATGAACAGCGCGATTGGTCCTTACAAAGGCGGCATGCGTTTCCACCCGACGGTGAACCTCGGGATTCTCAAATTCCTTGCCTTCGAACAGGTGCTGAAAAACAGTCTTACCACATTGCCCATGGGCGGTGGCAAAGGCGGCAGCGATTTCGATCCCAAAGGAAAGAGCGACAATGAAGTGATGCGCTTCTGCCAGAGCCTCATGACCGAATTACAGCGCCATATCGGCCCTGATACCGACGTTCCAGCCGGTGATATCGGTGTTGGCGGCCGTGAAATTGGCTTCATGTTTGGCCAGTACAAGCGCCTCCGCAATGAGTTTACCGGTGTTCTTACCGGCAAGGGTTTGGAATGGGGCGGATCACTTATCCGTCCGGAAGCCACCGGTTACGGACAGGTTTATTTTGCTGAAGAGATGCTGAAGACCCGTGGTCTCGATTTCAAGGGTAAAATCGTTACAGTTTCTGGCTCCGGCAATGTTGCCCAGTATGCTACCCAAAAAGTGACATTGCTCGGCGGCAAAGTTGTTACCTTATCCGATTCCGAAGGCTATATCTACGATCCGAAGGGCATCGACGCCGATAAACTGGCTTTCGTAATGCACCTGAAGAACGTAAAGCGTGGCCGTATCAAGGAATATTGCGATAAATATTCAGAAGCTACCTATGTTCCGGGCAAACGTCCGTGGGAAGTGAAATGCGATATAGCATTGCCAAGCGCCACCCAGAATGAGATCGAAGGAAACGACGCCAGGGCACTCATGGCCAATGGTTGTTTCTGTGTTTCTGAAGTCCTCAAATCGATCACTCTGCCGGTTACAAGGAATTGATCCTGGGCAAGGCAG
>CAZPWZ010000254.1:0-4296 GCA_964590675.1 uncultured Draconibacterium sp. | reverse complement strand
ACTGGTGATTGACGCCGATGGCGATCTTGGGCTTGATGTTCAGGCTCCAGGCGCAGCCACGGTGCGGTTATTATTATTGAAAAAACTTCACGAAAAACGTGGTTTATTTTAAGGTTTCCGCCCCTGAAATGGGAGCTGCTTCGGCCTGGTGTAAGTCGAGGATGACCACATCATTATTCCCCTGTTTCAACCACCCGGCCGGGCAGTACAACCGTTTCTGCGGGCCAATTTCCCAATATCGACCCAGGTTGTGACCATTGATCCAAACCACTCCTTTTTTATAGGCCGACATGTCGATATAGGTGTCGGCGACTTTATCAAGGTTGAAATTTCCTTTGAAAAAGACAACCGGCCGGTCCGATGTTTTCCCGGTTTTTCCCAGTGAGACAACCCACTGATCATCGAGCGGGAAATTAAAAACCTCCCAGTTCATCAGTGTCATGCCGTTTAACACAACCCGGTCGGTAATTCCTTTGCGGTCGATCATGAACTCTGCAAAGTTGATGTGGCCCATCTCCTCAACCAGTATCTCAAGCACCGGCATTTTCGAATCCGTTGCGGGAAGCATGATGGAATTTTCATTCAGGCGCCGGTCGATGGTTCCAATGAAAATGCCATCGAGGAATACCATGGCATAGTCGTGCACCTCACGCAAAATCAGCCGCCCTTTTTTATGACCGATGAGTTGGGTCCGGTAAACGATCATCCCATGATATTGGTCCAGGTATTCCATGGGTTGCGGCTGAACCATTTTCCTGGCTGCAGGCAGATGATCCCAGAGTGAAGTGAATCGCTCCATTTTTATTTCCGGGATCGACATTGCCGGAATTTCGGCCGGGATTTCAGGCAGCGGTTCATCCTTGGGCAAATAGCGCTGGATCACCTTCCTGATCTCCCGGTACTTTTCGGTCACCCTGCCTTGTTCGGTAAGCGGGGCATCATAATCATAGCTGGTCACATCAGGCATGTAATTGTGAGAAACACCAGATTTGGCCCCTTCAACCCGCTCGCTGTTGGCCCCGGCAGTAAATCCAAAATTGGTGCCGCCATGAAACACATACAGGCTGAAGGATTTTTTGTTTTCCATCAGGAATGAGACCTCCTTGCCAATATCTTCAGCACTTACCGTCGCCCACGCCTCCCCCCAGTGCGTAAGCCATCCCGGATAGGTTTCGCTGCTGAATACAGGCACTCCCGGATTCATCTTCTCCGCAAGTTCAAAATCCTGCAGCGAGGAACCGGAATCCAGCCCGCTGGCGCAACCCGGCAGACTGCCGGCTTCGAGCATGTATGTTGTCGGACCATCCCCGGTTGCAAAAGGAATGTTGATTCCACACTCCCTCCATAATTTTGCGAGCCAGTCCATGTAAGCTCTGTCATTGGCGTAGCTGCCATATTCATTTTCAACCTGCACCATGATGATCGGTCCGCCGTGAGTAATCTGGAATGGCTTCACAATTTTTGCAAGCTCCCTGATGTAGCGCGATGCCGCTTCAGTGTAACGTGCATCCATGCACCGGATCCTGATGTCGGGATACTTAAGCAGGTATGGCGGGATTGCTCCAAAATCATATTCGGCACAGCAATAGGGTCCCGGGCGCAAAAAAAGCCACATCCCCTCCTCCTGTACTATCCTGAAAAATTCAGCCATGTCACGTCGCTCGGTAACAAAATCAAAGGATCCCTCCTCCGTTTCAAAATAGTTCCAGAAAATGTAGGAGGCAATGGTATTCAATCCCATGGATTTGGCCATCTGGATGCGCTGTCTCCAGTACTCTTTCGGAATGCGGTTCGGGTGGATCTCCCCCGCTCTCATTTGAAATGGTTTTCCGTTAAGCAGGAATTCCGATTTTCCGAGCTCGAAGGTTGCAGGTTCTTGAGCCCGGTGACCTTTTTTGTCCATTTTCCGATTACCGTCGTTGTGCTTATTCGTTTGTGCAAATGAAATTTGTGCCATATACAGGCCAAATAAAAGGATCAGCAATCGTTTAGCATTTCTCATTCCATTCTGAATTGTTAACAGTTTATAAATAGCCTCCCTGGATGGTGCCGTAAAAATTATCTCCTCGCAAACATGCTGTGTCTTACCATTATCATCTGTTCCCGGCTGACAAGTGAGCAGGGTTTGACCAGTGGAATTCATCCTCAAAAATAGGACAGTAATAGCAGGTGGGCAAATATTCCTCAAGATTTACTTAACTTTGCGAATTACAAGTACTAAGGTTCAAATCATAACTTTAAAGTGGTTATTTCAGGTCCGGTTCCACCCTGCCAAATACCAATAGAAACCAATTCATGATGGGAAACACATTTAAATCTTTGGTTATTGTTTTCATCTGCGTGTTCAGTCTGCCGGCTATGAGCCAGACGCAGCACACCTCATATGATGAATTCCCTGGTCTGAACAACAACTACAAACCTGCCTATAGTCCTGATTTCCCAGCATGGGCAAAAATGCTATACCATGAACCCGTCAACTTTAATGTTGTCAGCAGCGAATTTGATGCTTACATGGCGCAACATCCCGGGGAAAAAAGTGCGGTGATACGGTATTTCAAAATGTGGCGGAGGGTGGTAGCAAAATATGCCCTTGATGATGGGACAATTCAGTTTCCTGACCTGATTGAGTACTATGAAAATTTGCGTCAAACACAATTACAGGCCGGGATGAAGATTCCTTCGGCCCCGGCAACCAGCGCGGCATGGAGTTTCCTGGGTCCCAAAGAGACCTTCTGGTTGAACGAATCCGGTTCAGCCATCCCGCCACCATCCTGTCCCTGGCAGGCCAATGTTTACTCCTTTGATGTTGCCAACGCTGACAACAATATTCTCTATTGCGGCACTGAGACCGGTTTCGTTAATAAAACCACCGACAAGGGATTGCATTGGCAGCTCATGGCACAGGATTATCCATTCGGAGGGAGCGTTACCGCTGTTGCCATTCACCCGTCGAACCCTGATGTTGTGTATGTTGCAGCCGGCAACCAGGTGCATAAGACCACGGATGGCGGCCTGACCTGGACACCTTTGCTGCCGGCCGGGAATCTCTTTAATGCCGACCGGCTTAAGATCGATCCCGTCAACCCCCAGAAGGTCTTTGCTGCTGCACCAACCGGGGTATATGTCACCTCCGATGGCGGTTCAACCTGGTCAAAAAATGCATTTACTCCAACCTACGACATTGAAATCAAGGCGAATGACCACAACCATATTTTCGGCCTGACCAAAATGATGGGAAAGTTCGCCGTAATATTCTCGACCGACGGAGGACAAACCTTCCAGACCCAGGCCAGTTTTCCGACTACGATCGTTGAATCATCCGGGGGACTACTGGCCATGACGGCCGCCAATCCGAATATCATGATGGCCATCCTGCTCAGCACAAATAATACACCTTACCTGCTGAAAGGAACGCTTACCGGAACAACCTGGAACTGGGTGCTGCAGGCGACCGGGCAGACAAGTTCATTCCCGATGAACAACGGCCAGGGATATTTCGATCTTGTGCTGGATATCTCCCCTGTCAATGAAAATGTCATCATGGTTGGGACTACCACCCTCTATAAATCATTGAACGGAGGAACCAGTTTTACTGCTGTTGGCGGATATTCCGGAAATTTCAGCATACACCCCGACATCCAGGATATCAGGATGCTGCCCAATGGCGAAACCTGGGTTTCGACCGATGGCGGGATGAACCTGACGACCGACAACTTCGGGATCACGGCGAATTATTTTGTCAGGGTGAATGGCCTTATGGGCTCCGATATGTGGGGATTCGACCAGGGATGGAATGAGGATATCGTGGTTGGCGGGAGGTATCACAACGGGAATACTGCAATAGCTGATTTTTACCAGCCAAAAGCGCTGCGCATGGGCGGGGCGGAATCCCCCACGGGCTGGATGCTGCAGGGAAAAAGCCGGCATGCCGCATTTAACGACCTGGGCAATGGGTGGATTTTACCGCAAACTGCCGAAGGGACGCCCGACGGCCGCTTCATTTTCAGCAAATATCCCAATATGGAGGAATATGGCGGTCGCCGGAGCAACCTCGTACACCATCCCAACTATTACGGCACCCTGTTCCTTGGCGAGGGAACCGGATTCTGGAAGAGCACCGATATGGGGATTACCTGGGATCTTCTCTATGATTTTCCGGCCAAAGTCAGATACCTGCAGATCAGTTACAGCAACCCGCTGGTGATCTATGCCGATGTAGTTGGCGTGGGATTGGTCCGTACTGCCGATGGAGGCGTTACCTGGGAGCAGAAATCCTCGCTGACAAGCCCTCCCTAT
>CAZPWZ010000253.1:0-4303 GCA_964590675.1 uncultured Draconibacterium sp. | reverse complement strand
TTTGGATTTCTGTGCCTGTCCGGGAAATGCAAATGTCACAACTACGGCGAGGGTGATCAGGATTTGACGCATAACGAAGATTTTATTTACGGCGCAAAGATCAAAAAAAAAGGGGCACCCTTAACGATGCCCCTTCTCAAAATTTTGGATCAGGATTAATCAACCATGATAACCAGGTACTTTGAATTTGACCAGAAGGCTTTATAATCCAGGATCTGCAATGACTGGATCACTTTTTTGTCGCCGGTGAATTTATAAGCACTTGACGGGTGATTCGACAAAATCTTTGCTTTTTTGCTGAGAATCGAGATCTCGGTTACTTTACGCACATCGATCTTGGTGAAAAGATCCTTGTTGAAATCGGAGAGGATTTCGCCGCTTTTAATCACAGCACTCTTCTTCAGTTCCTTGTTGGTGCCGATCACATAATAGGCCGTGTTCAGCGCTTCATCCTGTGAGGCAATTGTTTGAGACTGATTGTCGATCTGTGATCCCTGTTCCTTAACCGTCCGGCTCAGGGTGTCGATTTTCAGGTTTGCCTTTTCAAAAGAGGCATTCAGTTTGGCAAGTTTGGTACGTAAATCTTCAATCTGCATGGCTTTGTCGGCCAGGTCTTTGTTAAGTCGTTCAACCATCTTGTTCAGTTCATCCACTTTCATGTTGGCATTTTTCAGTTTTCTTGAAAGTGCGCCGATGGTCTCCTTGTTCTTCTGCATCAGGCTGTAAATGGTTTGAATGTCGTTCTTGATCTGTTCCTTGGCCGAAAGTTTCAATTCGCCGCCACGGTCGGTGGTAAGATTGATGATATTCTCTTTTTGCTTTATCGTATCCAGCGTGCCCTGGATGTCGTTAATGGAGCGGATAAATTCGTTGATCGCTTCATCTTTTTGCATGGTTTGACTTAACAGGCTGTCGGATTTTGCCTGTAATTCCTGGGCTTTTTTCTCTGCTTCGCGTCCGCATGCGAGAAATACCGGGATCAATAAAAGCAATAAATACTTTTTCATTTTGGATGGGTTTTTAAAAATTTGTGCAAAATTACAAATTAAATCCGGAATATTTTAAAACTAATTTTTAGCAAAGTTGTTGTCTTTTTTCGATAAAACATTACACAATTTGAGATATAAGTTGCATGATTCACACATTAATTTTCAACCTCAATCTGCCGATGTATAAAAGTTTATGAAAAGATTATGTCAAGTAGCATTAACTTTACCGAAATTTGAAAACCATGCCCAATCCTGTTAAAATTATCCTGAAACCAGGGAAAGAGGCTGCTGTTAAGCGCTTCCATCCATGGATATTTTCCGGAGCCATCGAGAAAACCGTAGGAGCACCCCGTGAAGGCGATGTGATCGAAGTTTTGAGCGCCCGGAATGAATTCCTGGCCATGGGTCATTATCTTCCGGGATCCATTGCAGTTAAACTGTTTTCATTTGAACATGCCGAGATCAATGAGGCTTTCTGGAAAGCAAGGCTGAAAGCTGCATTTCAGATAAGGGTCAGCCTGGGGCTTACCAGTGGTTCAATTACAAATGCCTATCGCCTGGTGTTTTCAGAAGCAGACCTGTTACCCGGCCTCATCATTGATTACTACAACGGGGTGGCGGTCATACAGGCCCACTCGGTGGGGATGCACCGCTTATTGCCGGTATTCACCGAATCGCTGCGCGAAATCTATGGCGAAAAACTCACTGCGGTGTATGACAAGAGTTCGGAAACCATGGAAAAATCAAAGCTGATCACGCGCAATTCAAAACTGTTTCTTAAAGACGCGGCCGCGCCTGATCAATTGCAGCAAAACTCAACCGATCAATTTCTTTTCGGTACTTCGGGGCCGGCAGAAATAGTGGAGACCGGCCATCGGTTTTCAGTTGATTTCATCCGGGGGCAGAAAACAGGCTTCTTCCTCGATCAGCGGGGTAACAGGATGTTTGCCCAGTTTTATGCCAGGGATAAAAAAGTCTTAAATGCGTTTTGTTATTCGGGAGCCTTTTCCGTTTATGCGCTGAAAGGCGGTGCCTCCATGGTTCATTCCGTCGACAGTTCCAGGATGGCGATAGACTGGGCAGAGGAGAACATCCGGCTGAACGGCTGCAACCCGGACCGTCATCGTTCATTTGTTGCAGATATCAAACGTTACCTGGTTGAAACACGCGAGAAATATGATTTGATCATCCTTGATCCTCCGGCTTTTGCGAAAACCCATCATGTAACCAACAATGCACTGCATGCCTATGTTCATATCAATGCAGAAGCCATGAAATGTTTGAACCCCGGAGGGATACTTTTCACCTTTTCCTGTTCACAGCCTATTTCGAAGGAAATGTTTCGTTCAGCCATACAATCGGCTGCTATTGAAACCGGTAAAAAAGTAAGTGTTTTGCACCAGTTGGCACAGGGGCCCGACCATCCGGTCGACATTTGTCATCCCGAAGGCGAATATTTGAAAGGACTTATCCTGGAAATCAGGTAATTTGTCCCGCGTTATTTGATATGGACCCACCTGACTTTCGAGTCATATCTCATGTGAATTGTTCCTCCAGCCTTGGTCCCCATCTGCAAAGAACCTGAGGTAGTGCGGTCGATATACATCCTGATTGGCAAATCGCCTTTCCATAAAGCCAATTCACTGCCCTTGATCGTGACCGAGGTCGCCCCGGCCTGATTTGTACTGACTTTAGCCAACGGTAATGCGATTCCCACATGGACTGTGATTGTTTCGCCGGAACCAGCGCAGGGAACCCCGATCCATGAGATTACATTGTCCTTGTTCTTGTACAGGGTATCTACCTCCGGTAATTCCACCGCGGGCTCCAGGGTGGTATTATTGGTGTATTTCCGTTCCCAGGTGTCTGAATACAGGAAAGTACCGGACTGAACCTGCTCATTAAGGTACTTAGATTCATAATAGGAATTGACATCATTGAAATTCATTGCAATGCCGTTCAGGTTAACATAGCTTGGGGAGCTAAGAATTACCCGCGTGTACCAGTCTGTATCATAGAACCGGATACCGAAATAGGTATCTTGGTTATCCGCATCATAAATGTGCCAGATTTCCTGCTGAATGTGATCGGGATCAGTAACTTCTGATTTGTGTTTTTTGCAACCGGCAAAAAGGAGCAACGACAGCGTAATTAGTAAAAGTTTACTTTTCATGGTTATCAGGTTTGGTTGTAACAAACTTACAAATAATTGCGATTCACAAACGGACCGCATAAAAATCAGCTGGACTTTTTGAGGAAATGTAACAAATTATATCTTTGCGAAAAAAAGGACGTGATCCCTGCTTTCCCCGACAGCTCCGAATATGCCAGGTACTGGCCACTCGACAGGAAGACCCTCTACCTGAACCATGGATCGTTTGGCGCCTGCCCCCGGTTTATACTCGAAAGGCAGTCGCAATACCGCGACCGGTTCGAAAGCCAGCCTGTCCGGTTTCTGATGAGGGAAATGGAGGACTTGTTCAATCACTCCCGCCAGAAGGTCGCCCATTTTGTGAATGCAAGGCCCGAGGACCTGGTTTTTGTTCAAAATGCCACAGCAGGGGTCAATACCATATTCAGGTCACTGAAATTCAAGCCGGGGGATGAGATCATCTTTACCAATCACATATATGGTGCTTGCAAGCGACTCCTGGAGTATATATGCGACCAAACCGGGGCGGTTCTTGTCGAGGCGGTCTATGATTTTCCCATTGAATCACCCGAAAAGATACGCGATGCAATCCTTTCCAGGGTGACATCCAGGACCCGCATTGCCCTGATCGACCATATCACGTCATCCACCGCCTTGATACATCCTGTGGATGACATTGTCAGGGAACTGGATAACCGGGGAGTGGATACAATGATCGATGGCGCGCATGCCCTGGGCAGTATTTCTCTTGATCTCGACAAAACCGGGGCGGCCTATTATACTGCCAATTGCCACAAATGGCTTTGCACACCGAAAAGCGTTGCCATCCTGCACGTGCGAAGCGACAAGCAGCATGGAGTTGTGCCGGTTGTGATCAGTCATGCCGGTCACAGGGCTGAGCCATTCAGCGAACGGTTTTACTGGCCCGGAACCTATGATCCTACCGCTGCGCTGTGCGTGGCCGATTCCATTGATTACCTTGAAACCCTGGTCCCCGGTGGCTGGCCTGCGATCATGGATCGCAATCATAAACTCTGCCTTGATGCCAGGGATCATATCTGCGATGTGCTGGCAATCGAAAAGCCTTGCCCCGATGCGATGATCGCCAGTATGGCGACTTTCCACTTGCCATTGGCAAGAAACCGCGTTACCCGTGACTATA
>CAZPWZ010000252.1:0-4310 GCA_964590675.1 uncultured Draconibacterium sp. | reverse complement strand
CGATGTATTGCACATACCCTACAAAACCGGCCCCGCCGCGCAGATCGATCTGATCGGAGGCAGATTGACCTATACCTTCGAAAGCCTTGTCAGCCAGTTGCCGCAAGGTCGCGCTGGAACGCTCAGGGGATTGGCAGTTACCAGTGCCACGCGGCCGGCCAGCCTGCCGGCTGTTCCGACTGGCGCCGAATCGGGACGGCCCGGTTACGAGGACTGGGGCCAGAAGGGCATCCCGGCGCCTGGCGGCGTATTCGTCAAGACGTGCCAGTTTGACCTTGAGGATGGCCGCCTGAATGCTGTCGAGGCGTGAATTAACGCCAACAAAATCATGGTAATACCTTACGGTCATCCCGTGGTTGACAACCACGCGCATCTGCCTGGCAAGTTCATCGTCATTTGTGAAAATTGCGCCGCCGTCGCCATAGCACCCCAGGTTTTTGGAGGGGAAAAAAGAGGTACACCCGATGTTTCCGATCGTTCCTGCCTTTTTCGAAGTTCCATCGCTGAAATAGTAGTCGGATCCGATGGCCTGGCAATTATCCTCAATCACGTAAAGGTTATGCTTCCTGGCGATTTCCATGATCTCTTCCATCGGGGCTGCCTGCCCGAACAGGTGAACAGGCACGATCGCTTTGGTTTTCGGGGTTATGGCCCGGTCGATGGCCTTTGGATCGATGTTGAAGGTGTCCGGATCAACATCAACCAGCACCGGGGTAAGCTGAAGCAACGCGATTACTTCAGCGGTAGCAATAAATGTGAATGAAGTGGTGATCACCTCATCGCCAGGTTGCAGGTTCAATGCCATCATGGATACCTGCAGGGCATCGGTTCCATTGGCACAGGGGATTACATGCTTTACGCCAAGGTATGATTCAAGGTCTTTCTGAAAAGTGCTCACAGCCGGGCCATTGATAAAGGCGCAGGCATCGATGACATCCTGTATTCCCTTGTCAATTTCACTTTTAATGTCGAGGTATTGACTCCGAAGGTCAACCATCTGGATTTTCTTCATCAGGATCAGATTTTTTGAGTTTTTGTGCAAATTTGCGCAAAGTTAAATAATATATCCTCGCATTTCGTATAACTTTGTGATCAAATCAACCCTCACCAAGATGAAAAAATTTGCAGTTATTTTAGCCGGTTGCGGTGTTTATGACGGAGCTGAGATACATGAGGCCGTTCTCACACTTTTAGCTATCGACCAGGCTGGGGCATCCTGCACCTGCTTTGCCCCGGATATTTTGCAACATCATGTGGTCAACCATTTAACCGGCAATGAGATGCCCGAAAAGCGCAATGTGCTCATTGAATCGGCAAGGATTGCACGGGGCGACATTAAGCCCCTGGTCAAATTCAGGGCTGATGATTTTGATGCATTAATTTTCCCGGGCGGATTTGGTGCTGCAAAGAACCTTTGCGACTGGGCTTTTAAGGGTGATGCGTGTCATGTTAACCCGGAGGTGGAAAAAGCCGTCATCGCCATGTTCGAAGCCGGGAAACCCATAGGCGCCATGTGCATTGCACCTGTCATTCTGGCCAGGCTTTTCAAGGGTACCACCCTTACAACGGGACAGGATCCGGCATCGGCAGGATTTATTGAAAAAACGGGCAACAAATCAATTTCGACAAATCATGGTGAGGTGATTGTTGATGAGGCCAGGAAACTTTTCACGACGCCCTGTTATATGCTGGATGCCTCAATAACACAGATTGCTGAAGGCACCGCGAATATCGTCCGGGAGATGATGCTGCATCTGAAGTAAGAACCTGCCGGTTTTTCCCCCTGATTATTTATATTCCTTAATATCCAGTTCACCGCGCACGGCCATAAGCCCGTTTAACGCAAGGGCTTTCATTTCATCCTCGCCGGGATAAATATGGATGGGAGCCAGTTTGTATATGCGTTCCTGGATCCAGTTGACAAAACCCTTATCGTAGGCAATTCCCCCGGTGATCAGTATAGCATCCACTTCACATTTGAGAACGGTGTACATCTCGCCAACATATTTAGCAACCTGGTAGGCCATGGCATGATATATGAGTTCGGCATTGGCATCACCGGCATCAACCATTTTCTCAACATCATAGGCGTTGTTGGTTCCCAGGTAGGCAACAAGACCACCTTCGCCCTTCACCATTTTCTGCACCTCTTTGAATGTATACTTGCCACTGAAACAAAGCCTTACCAGGTCCATTACCGGCAATGTCCCGGTGCGTTCAGGGCTGAATGGTCCTTCGCCGTCGAGACCCTGGTTCACATCGATTACGCGTCCTTTCTGGTGTGCCCCGATGGTGATACCTCCGCCAAGGTGAACGACAATCAGATTGAGATCATCATATTTGCGGCGGATCGATTTGGCATATTCGCGGGCGACAGCTTTCTGGTTCAGTGCATGAAAAATGGAGATCCGAGATAAAAGGGGATGACCCGAAATCCTTGCTATATCATCAAATTCATCAACCACGATCGGATCAACGATATAAGCCTTTGCATTCGGAAGTGAGGTTACAAGGTTCCTGGCGATCAACCCCCCCAGATTGCTGGCATGTTCGCCCAACGGGCTGTTTTTCAGGTCGGCAACCATTTGTTCATTCACTTCATAAATGCCTGAAGGAATGGGCTTCAGTAAACCACCGCGGCCAACTACGGCCTGGAGTTCCGACAAACTGATATCGGCCTCCCTGAGTTGCTGCAGGATGATCTCCTTCCGGAATTCAAACTGATCCGTGATCTTTGCGAAGGGGGCAAGCTCTTCGGTTGTGTGCTTTATATTCTTTAAGAAGATAGGTTCCGTGTTCTGATACACGGCTATCTTGGTAGATGTCGATCCGGGATTTATTGCCAGAACCCTTACGTCTTTCATTCGTTACGATCTTATTTTTGAGTATTATTCAATCTTCGTTGTACACTGTGGCGGATACCATAGGTAAAGTAGATAACCATACCCAGCGCCATCCAGAGGATCAACCGGGCCCAGGTATCTATTGGCAAAGCTGCCATCTGGACGAGGCAGATCAGCGCACCGAGTATCGGGATAAACGGAACCCAGGGCGTGCGGAACGGACGCTCCAGGTCGGGCCGGGTTTTTCGCAATACCACGATACTGACGCACACGATTGCAAAGGCCAGCAAGGTGCCTATTGATACGAGTTCCCCCAGGATGCTGATCGGCAGCACCCCAGCAAGGATGATCGCCACCAATCCTGTTAATATTGTACTGACATAGGGTGTCTTATACCTTGGATGTACCTTCGAAAATACAGGAGGGAGCAAACCATCCTTCGACATGGCATAGAAAATTCGTGGCTGTCCTAAAAGCATGACCAGTATAACAGAACTCAGTCCGGCAATAGCGGCAATTTTTACAATCGGACGCAGCCAGAACATCCCTTCACCCATGGCATTTACCCCAACCGCCACGGGATCTGAAACATTCAGCGTGGTATAGCTCACAATACCGGTCAGCACAATGGCGACCATGATATAAAGTACGGTTGAAACGCTCAGGGATCCCAGGATTCCCTTCGGCATATCCCGTTGCGGATTCTTTGCTTCCTGGGCTGCCGTTGAAACTGCATCAAATCCAATGTACGCGAAAAAAATCACGCCCGCTCCCCTCAGGATACCACTCCAGCCAAAATGCCCCCACTCGCCGGTATTCTTTGGAATAAAAGGGTGCCAGTTCCCTGCCTGCACAAAGGCTAGTCCGATGGCAATAAACAAAATGATAACTGCGACCTTGACGATCACCATGATGTTATTGAAATTGGCCGACTCCCTTATTCCGATGACCAGAAGCATGGTGAGCACTGCAATAATGAACATGGCCGGAAGGTTTATTATGGCTGTAACATGAGGCAGTGCATCCACATTGATCCCCTTAGCCAGCAAACTTGTACTGAGATTCTTTGTCAATTCCAGCCAGCCAATCTCCGGCACTTCAACCAACACTGATCCGGTTGCAGCGGTAAGTGCAGTGGGGATGAGGATTCCGAAATCATTCAGAAAGCTCACAACATATCCCGACCAGCCAACTGAAACCGTGGAAGCAGCAAACAGGTATTCAAGAATGAGGTCCCAGCCGATAATCCATGCCAGGAACTCACCCAGTGTTGCATAGGAATAGGTGTAGGCGCTTCCTGAGATCGGAATCATGGAGGCAAATTCAGCATAACACAAACCGGCAAAGGCACAGGCAATACCTGAGATAATGAACGATATCACAATGGCAGGACCGGCATACTGCGCTGCGGCCTGTCCTGTGAGCACGAAAATTCCTGCACCGATGATCGCACCTATGCCAAGCGTA
>CAZPWZ010000251.1:0-4316 GCA_964590675.1 uncultured Draconibacterium sp. | reverse complement strand
TGTATTGAATTTCCAGGAATGCTTCACTGTTGTTTCCCAGGGAAAAATTGCCTCCGAACTGGGCCCCGAAATTGTTTGACGTCTGAATATCGAGGTACAGATCGTAGTTGCCCGATCTCTCATTGAACCGCGCCACCGGGAAGATACTTTTTGCAAATCCCTCATCCAGGAACCGGAAGTATTCATGCTTAAGTTCATCAAAGGATATGGTTTTCCTGCCGTGCTTCAGGATCTGCCTTACATAGCCCTCCTGCATCTTGGTCAATCCGGTTATGTATATCGAATCGAATCGCAATTCCGGCTTCCGCCGGTTGAATGCCTCGCGGCGCAGTTTCATGGTATCCGCAGTCACGCTGTCGTGAATCAGTTTCCTTAGATCAGGGAGTCTGCGGATGGTCGCCAGATAGCCACTGTCGGCAAGTTCAGCGGTTTTTGAGAAATCAAGCAGGTTTATGGAGGGAATATTTGGCACGATCATCACCGAATTGGGATAGGTTAAGGTATCACTCTGCCGTTCCATAAGCATGGAAAGCAACTGGGCGACCACATCATCCCGGTCGGGTTTTTGATATCGCTGAGCCACACGGCTGCCAATGATTACATCAGGACGAAAATCCTGCTTGGCAACATCACACGGGAAATTATTATACATGCCGCCATCGAAAACCAGCTTCTTATTTATCACCACCGGGTTGAATATAAGCGGCAGGCTCATCGACCCGCGTACCGCTGCACTCAGGTCGCCCGAACGCAAAATCATATGGGTTGATGTATCAATGTCGGCAACCACGCATCGGAATGGGACCATCAGTTTGTTGAAATCCCCCATGGCAACGGCATTCGCCGGAGAAAGCAATTTCATGAACTGAAAATCAATCTCATAGGTTTTAATCAGCTGTGATGGCAATAGGGAAGTGATCTTCTGGGTGAAATTAAAATTGGTCGAGATCCACGATGCATTCGGATCCTCCTTGCGATAATAATAGATGTACGCATCGTCCATGACCCCCGAAGCCCATCTCTGAAACTCTTCAGAGGCCATCATGGCTTCAATCTCATCTGGTGAATAACCGCTGGCATACATGGCACCTACGATGGCCCCGATGGAGGTGCCGACAATAAAATTGATGGGAAGGTGATTTTCTTCAAGCGCGCGCAATACCCCGATGTGCGCACCACCCTTGGCAGCGCCGCCCGAAAGAACGACAGCCACACGCTGTGTTTGGGCAGGCTGGATGAAAGACAGCGCGATTATGATGATGAATAGGGCAATCCTGCAAAACCTCAGTACTGAAGTCTTCATTGGTCAATGTAATTGAACTCAAACTCCCCTCAAAGGTATAACTATTAATCATTTGACCTTGCTTGCAGTTGCAAGCTTAAACAGTCGGAGCATACTGATGCCGGGAAATGTCATCCAGACGTCCCGGTCAGGAAAACCATTTTGCCAGGTTTTACTTACAATTTATCGAGTGCCTGCGATAAATCCGCTATAATATCTTCGGCCTCTTCAATTCCTACCGAGAGCCGGACCAGTTCATCACTGATGCCGCCCTCTTTCTTAGCCGCAGCCGATAATTTGCTGTGGGTCATCGATGCCGGATGCTGAATGAGGGTTTCGATCCCGCCGAGCGAAACGGCAAGTACGCAAAGCTGAACATTGTCCATAAGCGTTTTGCCGGCAACCAGGCCGCCCTTGAGCCCGAAGCTCATCATGGCACCTGGACCGCGCATCAGCCGCTTGCCGAGTTCATACTGCGGATGCGATTCCAATCCGGGGTATACAATCCATTCCACTTTTGGATGATTTGTTAGGAATTGCGCCACCTTCATGGCATTCTCCTGCGCCCGGTCGATCCGGATACCCATGGTCTTAAGCCCGCGACGCGTCAGAAAAGCCTGGTGAGGATCCATGTTGCACCCCATGGTGACCATCACCGGGCGAACCTTCTTATAGTCAGCCTCTGTTTTGGTTACAATAACCCCACCAACAATATCGGCATGGCCGTTGATAAATTTAGTGAGTGAATGCAGTACGAGGTCGGCACCCATGTCGAGCGGATTCTGAAGATATGGACTGCAAAAGGTATTGTCGACACAAACAGGGATTTTATGCTGATGCGCCAGCTCGCAGATGGCGGGTATATCGGAGATCCCGATCGTGGGATTGGCAGGCGTTTCAAGGTAAATCAGGGCGGTGTTCGGGCGGATAGCCTTACGGACCTGCTCAAGATCAGTGGTATCGACATAAGTCGATTCTACCCCGAATTTCGAAAAAGTCCCTTCGATGATCCCGCGGGCGGGTCCGTATACGGCATTGTGACTAAGGATGTGCTTTCCTGTGCCCAAATAAGCCATATAGACCGTCGATACAGCGCCCATCCCTGATGAACAGGCAATTCCATCGAATCCATGTTCCAGTTCGGCTATGGTCTTTTCGAGATCGCGGACAGTCGGATTGCCGATGCGGGTATAGATATATCCGTCACTTTCGCCCGCAAAACAGGCAGCACCATGGTCGGCGCTTTGAAAAGCAAAAGTGGAAGTTTGATAGATGGGTGTAATTACACTGCCCAATGGATCTTTGGGGCCCGCCCCATGAACTAACCTGGAGTTAAAGCCTGATGGTTTGTGTTTCATTTCGTGTCTATTTTAGTTTTTTGGAATAGCAGGATAACTGGCTGGCAGAAAACTACCGGAGGCCAGGCCAGGAGTGTTCAGTCGCGGATGATGATGATTTCGTTTTCAATTTTCTCGCTCAGGTGCCGTTTTACGGTACACAATGAGGCGGTCTTGATAACGGCAGCCTCATACTGCACCGGGAAACCGGCAGGAACATGAATATGAAGGATGAACTTCACGATCATCTTCAGGATCGGGTCATATTTGTAATCCATGGTCAAATGAATGTCTGAAGTATCGATACCGCGCTGGTCGCAGAAACTCTTCACATAAATGCCGGCACAGGTGCCGAGTGAAGCAATGAAAAGGGTGAACGGCTCAGGCGCTGTAGCTTCCCCTCCCGATTTTACCGACTGATCAGTTTTAATGGTAAAGCCGTTTATCAGGGCATTTACTTTTTTATTTCCGTCAAATGTAATTTCTATAGGCATGATCGGTTATTTTCGGCAAATGTAATTTCTATGGGCATGACCGGTTATTTTCGTGTGCAAAGTTACGATTTTATTGCAAATTCCGGCCAAATGCACCACTCTTTCGCATGTTTAATGCAATCCTTTTTGTAGGTTTGCATTGAAAGAAACCAGGACCAGTTGAACACGGCGCCCATTTTGGAAGAACCCATACAAATAAAGACCAGGGCTGATTTTGAGACACTTTTTAAGTCCCATTACAGTCTGTTGTGTTCTTATGCCAATTCATTTCTGAAGGAGGTAGATGCCTCTGAAGAGGTGGTGCAGGAGGTGATGTACCGTATCTGGACCGGCAGGGAATCGCTGGTCATTGATACCTCCATGCGGAGCTACCTTTTCAGGGCCGTGCGGAATGGGTGCATGAACGTGATCAAACACCAGGGTATCAGGGACAATTACAGAACCTCCAGGGAGAATGAGCGCCCGGAATTTCAACGTTCACAGGAGGATGAGATGATCGTCACGGAACTGGAACAAAAGATACGTGAAGCCATCGACAACCTCCCTCCCGAACGACGTAAAGTGTTTATCCTGAGCCGCTACGATGGGTTGACCTATGGCCAGATCGCCGAAAAACTCGGCATTTCGGTAAAAACAGTGGAAAACCAGATGGGTAAAGCGCTGAAATCATTGCGGGAAGAGCTTTCCGATTACCTGCCGTGGCTGGTGGTGTTCTTTATTGATTGGTTATAATTTGCTATTGGTAAGGTTTGATAATTATTTTTCAGGAATAGGGGTATCAGCCTCGCGGGTTGTCATTACTTAACAGGATCATGAATCAAAATCAGCAGGATATCGACGAACATTTACTGCTTCAGTACCTGAATGGAAATGCGGATGAGGCATTGCGTGCCTCGGTTGACGCATGGCTGGATGCAGACAGCGGGAACAGGAAACACCTCGACCGGCTGGAGTTGCTGTGGATGGAAACTGGCAGGATATCACCCGCCCCTGTTGCGGTTGATGTTGAGGGTGCATGGATGAAAATGTCGGCCCGGTTGAATGTTGGGGATGGTAATCATGCTCCCGGCGCTGATAAGGGAAAAATCCTGATGTCGCCCCCTGGAAGTAAAATGATCCGGATGCGGCACATCCGCTATGTATTCCGTGCTGCAGCCATGATCGTGCTGCTTGTCGGACTGTATAGTTTGTACTGGCAGTTTT
>CAZPWZ010000250.1:0-4329 GCA_964590675.1 uncultured Draconibacterium sp. | reverse complement strand
TCCTTTACCGGAGCCCATGAAGCCCGGAAAGGCTATTTTGAAGTCGTTGACGGAGGTACAATTTTCCTGGATGAGGTGGCCGAATTGCCCCTTGGCACGCAGGTTCGCCTTTTACTGGTGCTGGAATCAGGCGAGTTTATGCGCGTTGGATCATCCAAGGTGCTTAAAACAAATGTCAGGGTGGTGGGAGCGACTAAGGTCAACATTCCTGATGCCATATCCAATGGTAAATTCAGGCAGGATCTTTATTATCGCCTCAACACCGTACCAATTCTTGTTCCTGCCTTGCGCGAAAGGAAGGAGGATATATACCTGCTGTTTAGAAAGTTTGCCTCCGACGCGGCCGAAAAATACCGCATGCCTTCGATCCAGCTGGATGAGGAGGCGCAACAGGTACTCAAAAACTATCGCTGGCCGGGAAACATCCGCCAGTTGAAGAACCTTACCGAACAAATTTCGATCATTGAAAAAACAAGGATCATTGATGCCCAAAACCTGGTAACATACATGCCGCAAGGGCAAGCGAGTGAGCTGCCTGTTTTGTACAAAGGGGAGGATAGTTCAAAGTTCAATGAACGTGAACTGCTTTACAAGGTGCTTTTCGATATGAAGAAGGATATGAATGATCTGAAGCAGCTTGTGATGAACCTCATGCAGAATGATGATGAAATCAGCAATAATCTTGGCGAAAGCACCCACCTGATTAAAAGGTTGTACAAGGATTTTGAAGAGGGGAAAGAGCCGGATCAGCCGATCATCGTTCACAGGCCCGATAAAAGGTTTTCGGAACAGGAGCCATTCCAGGAACCCGAGGAGGTGGAAGAGTCCCTCTCTCTTCAGAAAAAGGAGGTAGATTTCATCAAAAGGGCATTGACACGTCACGAAGGCAAGCGTAAGGATGCTGCAAAGGAACTTGGGATATCGGAACGGACCTTATACCGGAAGATCAAGGAATATAACATCGAGTAATATTGCCTATCTTTGCTGAACATTTGAAAAAGTTTTGAATCCTCAATTTCACCGGCTGCAGACTCGGATCCCAATCAGGTGGGCGTTGACCTTATTATTGCCGTGCTTGATTTTTCTTCCCTCATGCCGTGTAAGCTATTCATTTACGGGGGCCTCCATTTCGCCAAATGTAAAAACAGTTGCCATTACCTATTTTCAAAACAATGCGACATTGGTAGTTCCCACACTTTCGCGTGTACTCACTGATGCCATGAGGGACTATTTCACCTCGCAAACCAACCTTGTATCTGTTGACCGTGGCGGGGATCTTACCCTCGACGGAACAATCACACAGTATGCCGTACAGCCGGTTGCCATCCAGGGAAACGAAACTGCAGCGTTAAACCGCTTAATTATTACTGTGAATGTTAAATTTGTCAATAAAACCGATACCAAGCAGAATTGGGAAACAACCTTTACGCGTTACCGTGACTACTCAAGTTCCTTTAACCTGGCAGCAGTGCAGGATGGACTGATCAAGGAAATCACGGATGATCTTGTGCAGGATATTTTTAATAAGGCTGTTGTTAACTGGTAACTGATAAGTAATACGAGGTTGAGAACCGATGAATCGCCAGCAATTTTCCGAATATATTAAAAATCCCGGTATCACCCATGCCCAGGATTTAAAAATGCTGGAAGACCTGGTCAGGAGGTATCCCTATTGTCAGACCGGCCAAATTTTATACACGGTAAACCTCTTCAGGGAAGAAAACCTGCAGTACCCATTGCAGTTGAAAAAAGCGGCTGCTTATGCAGGCGATCGGATGGTGCTCAGGGAGCTGATCGACTCAGTAAAGCCAAAAGTCCCGGTTGCCTTACCATTTGAAGCCAAGGCTCCCGGGTTATTACAAGACCAACAAGCCGGCGAGGTTCCCCAAATTTTCCAAGCCGAGTCGATCCTCCCGATATTGAATGACCAGGAGGCTGCATCGATAACACCGGCCGAACCGGTTTCATCGATTTCACCGGTCGATGAGCTTCAGCCGGTTTTCCAGTCCGGATCAGCTCCCGAAGACTCTCCCATGACGGTCCCTGTGCCGGAATCATCCCCGGAACCGGAATTTATCACAGAACCCGGTCATGACCGCATGACACCAGAGGAGTTGATCGCAATCGTAAAGAAAAGACTTGCAGAGATCAATGCTGAGCAGCATGCGAAAGTTTCAGGAGCCATTGGCGGTCAGTTCCTGGATTACGAGGAGGATGAGCAGACCAAATCTTCGGTGCCATCATCTCCCCAAAGCAAAGAGGCGCTCATCAATAAGTTTATCTTAGAGGAACCAAAGATCTCAAAACCGAAGGCTGCATTCTTCAATCCATCCGACAGCGCCATCCGCAGCAACTTCGACGATGAGGAGATAGTGAGTGAAACCCTGGCCAAATTATATGCCGAACAGGGCAATATATCAAAGGCAATACATATTTATCAGAAATTATCCTTGCTTAATCAAGAAAAAAGTCGTTACTTTGCGGCCCAAATTGAAAATCTGAAATCGTAAATACTTAACCATTATGTACATTTTAATTTCCGTCCTGATCCTTATCGTCTGTGTGTTGATGGTGCTGGTTGTCCTTGTCCAGAATTCAAAAGGTGGTGGACTTGCCTCGAATTTTGCATCATCAAACCAATTCATGGGTGTTCGCAAGACTGCCGATTTTCTTGAAAAAGCAACCTGGAGCCTGGCAGTGACCCTTCTGGTCCTGAGCCTCTTCTCCATTTTTGTCATTCCAAAAAACCAGGTGAAGACTGATTCGACACAGAGTGAGATCCAAAAACAGATTGACGAAAGCAAAGCCGCTCCGATCAAGGATTTTCAAGCCCCACCAACCCAAAACTAATTAGCCGGTACTGAATTTTTTTTCGTCAGCACCAGGATGTCAGATTGTCAGCACAGTCTGACATTTTTTTTTATAGCAGGCCAAAGACTGAAAAAATGTCCAGATTTATTCCATAAGCATCTTTTGGCATAAATTATGACTTAAAAGACTAACCTGTTCAAAAGGTGAATTTCGTAATGTTTAACTTTAAAATATACGTAAAATGGCAAATGTAAAGATTAAACCGTTGGCCGACCGCGTTTTGGTTGAAGCGGCTGCGGCTGAAGACAAGACAGCTGGAGGGATTATTATTCCTGATACCGCAAAAGAAAAACCGCAGAAAGGTACTGTTGTAGCAGTCGGACCTGGTAAGAAGGATGAACCCATGACCGTTAAAGTTGGTGACAGTGTTTTATATGGCAAGTATGCCGGAACAGAAATTACCATTGATGGTGAAAATTATCTCATCATGCGCGAATCTGACATCGTTGCAGTAATCTAATCGTCAGTAAACATAAAGAAACTTAATTACTAATACATTAAATCGAAAAACAATGGCAAAAGATATAATCTTTAGCATCAAAGCAAGAGAAGCGTTAAAGAAAGGTGTTGACGAACTTTCGAATGCTGTAAAGGTGACCCTTGGTCCCAAAGGGCGCAATGTCATCATTGACAAATCATATGGTTCACCCATCGTTACCAAGGATGGTGTAACGGTAGCAAAAGAAGTTGAACTGAGGGATCCCGTTGAAAACATGGGTGCCCAGATGGTGAAGGAAGTTGCTTCCAAAACCAGTGACCTGGCAGGTGATGGAACAACCACCGCCACGGTGCTTGCCCAGGCTATTTTCACCACGGGTTTAAAGAATGTGACCGCCGGTGCGAACCCGATGGATCTCAAACGTGGTATTGACAAAGCAGTTGCCGAGGTACTCAAGTCGCTTAAAGCACAAACCAAGATGGTTGGCGACAGTATGGAAAAAATCGAACAGGTTGCTTCAATTTCGGCAAATAACGATAATTTCATCGGGAAGATGATTGCTGAGGCCATGGGCAAAGTGAAGAAAGAGGGTGTCATCACCATTGAAGAGGCTAAGGGCATTGAAACCACCGTAAAAGTGGTTGAAGGCATGCAGTTCGATCGCGGATATATAAGCCCTTATTTTGTTACCGACACGGATAAGATGGAGGTTGTTTATGAAACTCCTTACATCCTGATCTATGATAAAAAAGTAAGAGTGATGAAAGACCTGCTTCCAGTTTTGGAAAAGGTTGTTCAGACCGGCCGTCCCCTGATCATCGTAAGTGAGGATGTAGAAGGTGAAGCGCTTGCAACCCTGGTTGTGAACAAGATCCGCGGCACCCTGAAAGTTGCTGCTGTGAAGGCCCCGGGATTTGGCGACCGTCGCAAGGAAATGCCCGAGGCTATCGCGGTTCCCACAGGTGGTACCGTTATCGGCGAAGAAAAAGGTTTCAAACCGGAAGCTGCAACTTTTACGT
>CAZPWZ010000249.1:0-4370 GCA_964590675.1 uncultured Draconibacterium sp. | reverse complement strand
GCTGTTTTGTTCAGCTATTGACGCGTACCAGGCCAAAAATTACGAAAAGTCACTTGCCGAACTGAAAAAAGCGCTGGAACAGGATCCCACCTTCACAGAAGCATACATACTGCAAGGTGATATATCTGCTGACAGCCAGGATTTTGAAAAAGCGATTGAATCTTACAACGCAGCCATCAAGACCAACAACCCATTCTCCCCGGGCTTGTATTTGATCCTGGCCAACATGCAGATGGGAATTGGCCGTTATGCCGATGCCCGGCTTAATTTATACCGCTTTCTCGAAGTCGAAAACCTCCCGGAGCAGAAGCGGCAGCAAGCGACCAAGGCAATTGTTGCTTGTGATTTTGCCATCAACCTCATGGCCAACCCGGTCCCATTTTCACCGGTCAACATGGGCGACAGCATCAACACGATCTATGATGAATATATCAACGCGATTACCCCGGATGATGAAAGACTTTATTTTACCAGGTTAAATCCCAAAAACGAACAGACCATTGATCAGAACCAGCATGGTGAGGAGGATTTTTACATCTCCCACCGGTCAGATTCATCATGGTTTAAGGCATTGAATCTTGGACCACCGATCAATACACATGGCAACGAGGGGGCATTGAGTATTTCCCCTGATGGCAAACTGTTGTTCTTCGCGGCCTGTAACCGGCCCGACGGCTACGGCAGATGCGATATTTACTGGGCTCACCGGGAAGGCAGCCAATGGACAGCACCGGTAAACCTGGGTCCGGTTGTCAATTCGAACCAATGGGATTCGCAGCCCTCTTTCTCTTCTGATGGAAAAACACTCTATTATGCAAGTAACAGGGCAGGGGGTAAAGGAAGTTCCGATATCTGGAAAACCGAATTGCAGTCCGACGGAAATTGGAGCACCCCGGTAAACCTGGGCGATTCCATCAATACCAGGGCTGAGGAAATGGCACCATTTATCCATCCTGATGATCAAACCCTTTATTTCTCCTCGAAGGGTCACCCTGGTATGGGGAAGCTGGACCTTTTCTATGCACGAAAATCACAGGGTGGGGTGTGGTTAAAACCGGTAAATATAGGATTTCCGATAAATACCTATGCCGATGAAATCACGCTCGTCGTTGGAGCAAATGGGGATGTGGCCTATATTTCATCAGATAAGCTGGGCGGCAGGGGGCGCCAGGACGTATACCGGTTCCCGTTGTACCGTGATGCACGCCCTTTGCTGACAACCTATTTTAAAGGCATTGTTTACGATGATGAGACGAAGGCAAAACTGGAGGCCAGGTTTGAACTGATCGACCTTGAGTCATCCAAAACGGAGGTAGCATCGCGGTCGGACCGCATTACAGGTGAATTTTTACTGGTGCTGCCTACTGAAAAAAATTATGCATTGAATGTTTCCAAAGATGGCTACCTCTTTTATTCGGAGAATTTTTCGCTGAGGGAGTCGAGTTCCCAAACGAGACCATTCATTAAAAATATACCCCTCAAGCCAATCAGGGTGGGAGAGGCGGTAGTCCTGAAGAATATATTTTTCGACACCGACAAGTATATCCTTAAAAATGAGTCCATCACTGAACTTGAAAAATTGCTGGGCCTGCTGCAGAAGAATCCGAAATTAAAAATTGAGATCAGTGGTCATACCGATAATATCGGCAGTGCCGATCACAACCTGACCCTTTCGGAAAACAGGGCAGGTGCTGTCTACCATTACCTGGTTGAGCATGGCATTGCTGCAGCCCGCCTTTCGTATGCGGGGTATGGCTTCAGCAAGCCCATCGATGATAACGCAACAGAGGAGGGCCGTGCGAATAACCGCCGTACCGAATTTAAAGTGATGGGGAATTAAATTAATATTCGTACCTTTGCACCCCTTAAAATCACCCATTCTTACATGATTAATATTACACTGCCCGATAATTCGGTTCGTCAATATCCTGAAGGAGTTACAGGAGTTGATATCGCTAAAAGCATCAGCGAGGGACTTGCACGCAATGTCCTTTCCATACAGGTGAATGATGAAATCTGGGATGCAACCCGCTCAATTACAACAGATGCGAAGATCAGGCTGCTGACCTGGAGTGATCCTGAGGGGAAGGCCACCATGTGGCATTCTTCGGCACATCTCATGGCTGAAGCCATTGAAATGCTCTATCCTGGTGTGAAATTCGGGATCGGACCGGATATTGAAAACGGATTTTATTATGATATTGACTTTGGAAATCAGACCATCTCATCGGATGATTTTACGAAAATTGAAAAGAAAATACTTGAATTAGCCAGGGAAAAGCAAAATTTCATCCGCAAGGATGTTGCCAAATCTGATGCCATCGGCTATTTTACCACAAAAGGTGATGAATATAAAATTGAATTGCTGGAAGGGCTTGAAGATGGCCAGATCACCTTTTATGAATCAGGAAAATTCACTGACTTATGCCGCGGACCGCATATCCCGGATACCAGTTTTATAAAGGCCGTCAAATTGCTCAATATTGCGGGGGCATACTGGAGGGGAGATGAAAAACGCAAGCAGCTCACCCGGATTTATGGTATAACATTCCCGAAACAGAAGGAGCTGGACGATTTTTTGGTCTTCCTTGAGGAGGCAAAAAAGCGCGATCACCGCAAATTAGGCAAGGAACTTGAACTGTTTGCATTTTCTCAGAAGGTCGGGTTAGGACTTCCATTGTGGCTGCCCCGCGGCGCTGCTTTGCGCGAAAGGCTGGAGATGTTCCTCAAGCGGGTTCAGAAAAAGGCTGGTTACGAACAAGTTATGTGTCCGCACATTGGCAATGTTGAATTGTACAAAACATCAGGACATTATCAAAAATATGGGGAAAGCTCCTTCCGTCCTATATCAACACCTGTTGAGGGCGAAGAATTTTTCCTGAAACCGATGAATTGCCCGCACCATTGTGAGATTTACAAGGTAAAACCAAGATCATACCGTGACCTGCCCGTCAGACTGGCGGAATTCGGCACGGTTTACCGGTATGAGCAAAGTGGTGAATTGCACGGATTAACCCGTGTCCGCGGATTTACGCAGGATGATGCCCATATCTTCTGTACCCCGGAACAGGTCAAGGATGAGTTCAAGGGCGTGATGGACATTGTGATGCTTATCTTCAAGGCCCTCAATTTCAAGGATTTTATTGTTCAGATATCCTTGCGTGATCCTGAAAACAAGGAAAAATATATCGGATCTGATGAAAACTGGGAAAAAGCAGAACGCGCCATCATGGAGGTTGCCGAAGAACGCGGCCTGAACACCGTGATTGAACTTGGCGAAGCAGCCTTTTATGGACCCAAAATGGACTTCATGGTGAAGGATGCACTTGGCAGGAAATGGCAGCTTGGCACCATCCAGGTAGACTATAACCTTCCGGAAAGATTTGAACTTGAGTACATTGGAAGTGACAATCAGAAGCATCGCCCGGTTATGATCCACCGTGCTCCGTTTGGATCGATGGAACGGTTCGTTGCTGTATTGTTGGAGCACACCGCGGGTAATTTCCCGCTCTGGCTGACGCCTGATCAAGCTATTGTATTGCCAATCAGCGAGAAATATCAGGAATATGCAAAAAAAGTTTTAAATTTGCTAAATAATTCCGAAATTCGCGCCCTGATTGACGACCGTAATGAAAAGGCCGGCAAGAAGATTCGTGATGCCGAACTGATGAAGGTTCCCTATATGCTCGTTGTGGGAGAACGTGAAGAGAATGAAGGAACAGTCTCGGTGCGGAAACATGGCCAGGGTGACCTGGGACCACAGACAATTGAGGATTTTGTCAGGCTCGTTCAGGAGGAAGTAAAGAACGAACTTGGCGAAATTAGCTGATAGATAATCAAAGTATTCACTAATCATTGGAGGAATTACAATAGTAACACAATTTAACGGCCCGAGACGATATCCAAAACCGGGAAAGAAGGAAGAACCTTATAACATCAACCAATGGATCAAGGCTCCAGTTGTACGTGTGGTTGGTGAAAATATTGAACCAGGCATCTATAATATTCGTGAAGCCTTGAATATTGCGGAAGTCAAAGGTTTGGACCTGGTAGAAATATCGCCCACTGCAAATCCTCCCGTTTGCAAGGTGATTGACTACAAAAAGTTTCTTTACGAGCTTAAGAAGAAGCAGAAAGAGATGAAGGCCAAAACCGCAAAAATTATTGTGAAGGAAATTCGGCTTGGCCCGAACACCGATGAGCATGATTTCAATTTTAAACTCAATCACGCGATCAAATTTTTAAAGGATGGCGCAAAGGTAAAAGTTGATGTTTTCTTCAAAGGACGGTCCATCATCTATAAAGAACAAGGAGAGCTGATCCTGTTGAAATTTGCCCAATCCCTGGTGGAAGTGGGAAAAATTGAACAA
>CAZPWZ010000248.1:0-4370 GCA_964590675.1 uncultured Draconibacterium sp. | reverse complement strand
ATGCTGATCACCGCTTTAACCATCAGCCTTCACGTTATTAAAGCCGCGCTGAACAACCCGGTCGACAGCATCAGGGATGAGTGAAATGAGTTGGGCAATCCGACCATTAGCAATCCATCCGGGGGCAGTGAAACATCCGTTTGAACCAGACGCTACAACCCGAACATACCTGGCATGACAACAACAGCGACAAAGGGAAGTGGTACACGGCCCAGATGGGCAGAAAATGCCACAGATCCTTTTTCTTCAGCCTGGAATTGTCGGTAAGCCCGTAAATGCTGACCAGGAAAAAAAAGATCCCCAGGTAAACGGATGAGGTATATTTCCGGGCATTAAAATACAGGAGGATGATTAAATTTCCCAATCCACTGAAAAAAAACACCTCCTATTCCCTTAACCTGAATGAGACCAGGTAAGAAAAATTCTTTTCAGGATTGGATTCGGGCAGGATCGGAATGTAGAGGCCTTCCTTTTGTTCGTAAAGCATCTGGAAGATGCTGTATGCAGTCTCGTGCCCCATGATGATGAACAGATCCGGGGCAGGGATGCCGAACGTTTTACTCAATCTGCGGTAGTTGAACATGCCTTTGAGTTTCGCGATGTAAACGGACTTCAGTGAATCGCACAAAAGGTCGAGCGGGCCCCCTTCTTCATAAGTGAACAGTTGTGAAACCCGGTTCTTGTCCATCAGTCCGTACTTCAGGAAAAACTCCTGGTCACCGGCCGGGATGGGTTCATTTTTTACCAGGCTGTAAAACGATGCGGTCGGAGGAAGGCTGAGGAATTCATCAAAGATGCCGTAACTCCATGAAATGGCGATCTGCGAATTGTTTTTGGTCTGGTCGTAGTTGGTACCGCACTGAAAAGGATGGGGCGGATAGATGATCCATGCGAGGGACGGCGGTCCTTTCTTTGTATGGAATTCCGAATTGTAAAGCTTCCACCAGCAGTTGTCGATGACCCTTGACCACAGGAAATGAAACACCATCCGGGGGTGTTCTTTAAGCTGCTCCCTGAGCGGGATGATCAGTGAATCAATGACCAGGGATTTTTCCATCAGCGTCTGCCTGATCAGTGTATCCATCTTGCTGCGCTTTTCGGCTGTCAGAACCGGAACCAGGATCTTAATTTTTTCATGTTCCATTCGGATGACATTTCCTTTACTGAGCCGGTCGAGTATTTCATCCAGGCTGTCGGGCACCTGCTGCCTGAGCTCACCATAATCCTTGCCGGCGATAATGGCATTCATTACCGCCCTGGCTTTCACATTCCTGTCGGGGATGGTAATGCCTTTGGGAATGTGGTTTACATTACAGCCGCCGAAGTAGACGAGGCCGGCCCAGTAATCGGCCTGGGCAAAAAGTGTCACCGGTACACCGAGCAGGATCATGATTACCAGCAATTGCATGGATTTCTTTTTCATAAGCATGGTCACTTACAAATGGAATTGTAAAATTAACAGAAATATTTTTGGTAATACCCTGGCAGGATGATAGTTTGGGTCATCAACGACCGGATAGGGGGAGAGATTCTGACCGGATGAAAGGATTAACAGAATACATCATGTATTCTTGATCCATTCGGGGATAAAGTTCCTGTACTTCTCTTTGATCTCCGGAGGCAGGTCCCTGTATTTCCCGATGGTCTTCCGGCACAGCGGCGATCCGCACCGGCACTCCAGCACCCAGTCGTCGGCGATGATGACCGAATAGTCGAAGGTGATCTCTTCATCCTTTTGAATGTCGCGCATGGCAATCAGGCTGACGTCATCGACGATCCCGGCGTTCGGATCGCAGGAATGGTTGGTCCTGACTTCCGGTTCCCGAGCCACGAGGTACTCATCGATGCCCACATTGAAGAGGTGGTCAACCACTTCGGGAGGGAACTCATCCAGTCGTTCTATTTTGACACGTGGGCCCGTGAAGGCGGAGATGGTTTCACCTTTCCGGATGTCGCGGATTGCAAAGATCCCCTTGCCTTTCAGGGGTGTCTCTTTCACGCAGATCAGTTTTTCCATGATGCAGGATTTGAAATTTTACTGATCAAATGTATGGAATAATCCTGATTTCAGTGTGCGCGGAATAATATTCAACAGTATTTGCCAATTCGTTATTTTTGAGCCTATAAATCACGTTGTGGAACAGGCAGGGAAGGTCATTCTTGTTATTGTGGTTGTTGCGTTTTCGTTCATGCTTTTTTTCGGCGGGAGCACCCTGAGGTGTCAGCCCGCTGACTCCCTGCTGAACCAGGCGGAGCAGTGGAAAAAAAGGAATCTCATCAAGGGGCTGACGGTTGACGCCTACATCGATGTTTATTATGTGGGGAATATCGGTGGAACGATCCCCTCCTCACACACATACGAGTTCCAAAGCAATTCGCACTATATCAACCAGGTGAGGGTGAACATGCTCGACCTCGAAATTCAGTATGAAAACCGATGGGCGAGGGCCACCGCCGATATCCGGTTCGGCGACCAGCCGCAATTGCTTGCAGGCAACACGACGGCTGAATGGATCAATTACATTCATGAACTGTCGCTGGGCTTCAGAATTTACAAAGGACTCTGGTTCGACTGCGGTTACCTGGAGAGTCCTGCCGGGGTCGAATCGGTCAGGCCGGCCGACAACCTGTTAAGCACCTGCACGGTGGGCAGCTACTATGAGCCAAGCACCCTGCTGGGCGCCGCGCTTTCATTCACCACCCCGGATGACAAGTGGGAATTCACCGGCTGGGCGGGCAACCCGTTCACCGTGCCTTTCGGGCAGAATCCCCATGTGATGTTCGGGTTCGATATCAGCTGCGACCCGACCGATGACCTGGCGGTGAGCTACCACAACGTGCTGGGCAACACCGCTCCGCAGGGCGCATCCTACAACCGCTATTATTTCTTCAACAACCTCTTTGCCAGATGGGACCCGGCACCCCGCTGGAACCTCATCGCACAGGCCGACCTTGCCTTCAGGTGTTCGGAGAGCAAGGTATCGGATTCTGTCAGGGGCGGATCGATGGTATCGGGGCTGATCGGGGCGAAATACTGGCTTTGTCCGAAATTTTCCCTGGCCCTGCGCGGCGAAATGTTCTACGATCCCGAAAACATCCTGATCGGCGATGCATACACAGGTCTGACGAACCAATTCATGATCTTCGGCTGCTCCGCCGGGCTTGAATTCAAACCGTTCAGCGATGCTTACATCCGGTTGCAATACAATTGGCTGACTACCGGGGACCCGGCGGTAAAGCCTTTCAACGAGGTGGTTTACCCCGACGGCTCCTACTGGGCTGACTATTCCAGGCAGAACTTCGTGATCACGACAGGGATCAGGTTCTGAGATAAAGCAGGGCCCCCCTAAGGGGTAGAAACTATGTGGGGAATCTGACGGTATTACAAAAAGTGGAGTTTTGCCGGTTTTTCCACCTTCTACTGGACTTCATCGGAATGGAACACCCGGAAGGCTGTTTCCCATAGCATGAATGCCGTAAACCATTCTCTATCCTTTTACAACTATTCAAAAGCCAATGCCTTCCCGGTGCGGTGTATCCGCGACTGAACAGCGGTAAATTCCAGAGATACTTTAAGGGTCACAGGGTCACAATGGAAGGAATCACACCAGCGGGTATCCCGTAATGAACAATACCGCCGCGGAAAGAAGGAGCACTTTTATCGCGGGTTTCTCAAACCGTCATCGTGCAATACTGAAAGTTCAAAAACACAGGGATCCTGTAACAGGTTTTGAGGTTAATTGTTGAGCTATTTTTCAATATCTTTGACCAGAACGTAAAAAAAACCCAACCAAAAATCAACGGACCATGAGATCATTATCTTTTTATCTTGCAGTTACGGTAATATGTCTTTCATTCGCCGGATGTAATCAGAAAAAGGAAACCACCGTGCTTGTTCCGGGGTACGACAAAGCTGAACTTACCTCGTTGATTCCTGTGATGGAACGCGCCTACGACTCAGCCGATATCGGCGGTTTTAAAACGCCCGAACCAGAGGGAATCAAACAGGTTTTCCGCTCAAAGGTTTCTCCGCTGATGAACCGCTTTGATGTATGGAACACCCGTGATAACAAAGCTGTGATTGCGATCAGGGGGTCTATCGTGGACCCGGGAGGCCTGAGTTTTACGGCTGCATTTTACAGTCCGATGGTCCCTGCAATTGGAAAGATTACAATATCCGAGACTATAACCTTTGACTATAAATTGGCCGAACTGCCGGGTGCAGCAGTACACCTGGGCATGCTGCTTGGTCTTGCACATATCTCCGGTGAACTCGTGAGCCAGATCAAGGAACAGTATGATAAAGGCGTGCGTGATTTTATTCTTCTCGGCCACAGCCAGGGAAGTGGTATCGGATTTCTTGCCACATC
>CAZPWZ010000247.1:0-4382 GCA_964590675.1 uncultured Draconibacterium sp. | reverse complement strand
AATGGCCTGCGAAATCCCGCCAGGATGCAGTATATCCATGAATGGTATTTCAATCCTGCCAGCGTGCAGTATAAAATTCAAAAGTATTAAAACTTTGGTAATTTTGTGTGGCCATGATGAAGAAACCTGAAAATAGTGCACCCCACAAGACAAACCTCATGAGGGCCCTGACTTCAGTTCCGGTTTTTCTCCTGCTGATGTTCCTTGCTGTTTCCGAAACGCTGTTTTGTCAAATCCGGAATGCCACCGGCGAAATCCAGTTGCGCCCTGTTGGCATCACTGGTCCTGAAAGTAATGGTCAAAGCCAGCTTAAAGCCGGGATGCAATTGAAATATCCCTGGGCCGGGGGATTAAATTCTTGCCAGTTCTGCCCAATCGACTTAAACCTTGACGGTATCCTGGACCTGCTGATTTTCGATCGTCATGGGAACAGGAAACTCACCTTGATCAATCATGGCACCCCCAACACGGTGGACTACACCTACGCCCCGGAATATGCCGCGAAAATTCCCGAAATGCACGACTGGGTCATCACTGCAGATTATGATTGTGACGGGAGGATGGACCTGCTGACCTATGGCATGGGAGGTATCCGCGTTTTCAGAAACATCTCCGGTAAGGCGTTGACATTCAGTCTGGTCACAGACCTGCTTGAATCATTTTATTACAACGGCTATGTGGGCATCCTGGTAACCAGCGTTGACTATCCCGCCATCGCTGATATTGATGGTGACGGCGACCTGGACATCCTCACCTTTTTCGGGTTGGGTTCGTTTGTTGAATATCACAAGAACCTTTCGGTTGAAAAGTATGGTCATTGCGACAGCCTCGATTTCAGGCTGACCGACCCTTGCTGGGGGAAATTCAAGGAGAGCGAGGATGGGAACCAGATTATGTTGAATGTGGATTGTCCGTACGAAAACCGAAATGTCCGGCACACCGGCTCAACCATGCTGGCCTTGGACCTTAACAATGACGGGCTCAAGGATCTCATTGTCGGGGATGTAGATTATCCAGGGTCAACGGCCTTGTATAACGGGGGAACCGCGGATTCAGCGCTCATGATATCCCAGGACCGGGCATTTCCTGATTCAACAAGCCCTGTTCATCTATTTTCATTTCCTGTAATCGCATGCCTCGACATTGACAATGACAGTCGCAAAGACCTGCTGGTCTCTCCATTTGACCCGGCCCTTCATACCTCCGAAAATTACAATTGCGTCTGGTTCTATAAAAACACCGGCACGAATGCCCTGCCTGAATATATAAAGCAGACGGATCATTTATTCAGGAATGAGATGATGGATTTCGGATCAGCATCACATCCGGTGTTTTATGATTTTGACGGGGACGGGCTGCAGGATCTTTTTGTCGGGAATGATGGCACGTACGATTCATCCAATTATTTTCAGGCCACCCTGAGTTCATATTACACTACTGGCATTCAATATTTTAAAAACACCGGGACGACAGATGCCCCTGAATTCAGTTTCGTCACCGATAACCTGGCCGGGATTTCCGCCATGGGATTGCATGGGGCCTATCCCACGCTGGGAGACCTAACCGGCGATGGCCTGCCTGATTTGATCATTGGCAGCAGCGACGGAACAATCATCTTTTTTAAGAATTCCGTTGGCAGCGCCTGGTCTCCTGAATTTGAAGCACCAGTAAAGTTCTGGCAAGGAATTGACATAGGTGATTACAGCGCCCCTCACCTGTTCGACCTTGATAAAGACAATCTTCCCGATCTCATCATCGGAGAGCAAAACGGGAACCTGAACTATTATAAAAATACCGGTACAGTCTCAAATCCTTCCTTTATACTTGTCACCGACAGTCTTGGCAAGGTGAATGTGACCAACTTCAATCTTTCCTACTATGGTTACAGCACACCTTGCTTTTCCCGCAAACCCGGCGGGTCAACTTTCCTGGTTTGTGGTTCTGATGAAGGCAGGATTCATCTTTATGAAAATATTGACAATAACCTGGACGGGAAATTTACAGCCTCGGATACACTTTATAAATGGTTGTCGCAGACTCCCGCTGACACTTTGTTCGGCTGGCAAACCTCTCCTGCCATCGCACACCTCAGCGACCCGGTTGAATTTGACCTGGTCACCGGAAATTTCGCGGGTGGATTAAATTACATTACCAAACGCACACCGGCTGTGATCATACCAGGCATACCAGATAAACAGGAACAATCTTTTTCCAGGCTACTGTTGTTCCCAAATCCAACCGATCAATCTGTTACCATCAAAGCCGGGACGATAAATGAATATGCAACCGGGACAGACTATCCAGGAAGTAATTTTCCCAATCTCCAGGTCTATAATCTTTTCGGTCAGAAGATATTTGAAATTCCCTTTGACGGCTGCTCGACACTCCACACCACCGCACTTCCCGGAGGGATTTACCTGGTTCGCTGCGGCAGTACAGTTGGTAAACTGATCGTCAGGCACCTATAATCAACTGATTTATTGGCCTATCAAACGGACTCAGTGATTGAGCCCGTTTTTTCTATTCCCCCCTGTCCCTGTATTCCGCATTTAACCTCAGCAGCAGTGCGACTTTTCCGTATTCCCGGGAGGATTCTTTTAAAAAAGTTATCAACAGTGGAGTAAAGTGGAGTAAAGTGGAGATTTTTTGTATATATTTACACTCGAAAAAAAAGCATAAGTGTCCACAACGAATTTAATCGGCGAATATGAATGCAGGCTTGATGAGAAGAGCCGCATCATCCTGCCTGCTGCCCTGAAAAAACAGATCAGCCAGGAGGCCCAGGATAAATTCGTCATCAACCGTGGCTTTGAGGGGTGCCTGGTTCTGTACCCCCATAATGTTTGGCGTGAGACAACCGATAACATCAACAAGCTGAACCTGTTCGTAAAGGATAACCGCCGTTTCGTCAGGTTTTTTTACAATGGTGCCACTGAGATTTCGCTTGACAGTCAGAACCGGCTGCTCATGCCGAAATCATTGCTTGGCTTCGCCGGAATTGACAAGGAGGTCATTTTATTTGCCTACGCCGACAGGATTGAGGTTTGGAATAAGACCACCTACCAGGAACTGTTGTCGAAGGAACCGGACGATTTTGCAGTGCTTGCAGAAAAAGTGATGGGAAAACAGGATAAAAGCGACGCCATCGATGATATACCATAAGAGTGTCCTTCTGCAGGAGAGCATCGAGGCCATGGAGATAAGGCCGGGCGGCATCTACGTTGATGCAACTTTCGGTGGCGGTGGCCATGCGAAGGCTATACTGGAGAAACTTGAAGGAGGAAGACTGATCGCCTTTGACCAGGATGCAGAGGCCATCGAAAACCGTCTTGATGATGACCGCCTGGTGATGGTCAACAGCAATTTCAGGTTTCTCCGGAACTTCCTCAAGTTACATCACGCATCAACGGTTGATGGGATCCTGGCCGATCTCGGAATTTCATCCCACCAGATAGATCAGCCTGAACGCGGATTTTCGACCCGGTTTGACGGCATCCTGGACATGCGGATGGATCAGAAAAAAAAGCAAACTGCCAGGGATATTGTAAACAATTACAGCGAAGAAGATCTGAGTGATTTGTTCTATACCTACGGTGAAATACGAAATGCCAGGAAACTGGCCGGGCGGATTACTGAAGCAAGGAAACAGAAAGTCATCGAAACAACGGCCAGCCTCAAAGCCATTGTAAATACCTGCGCTGAGCGTGGCAAGGAATTTAAATACCAGGCACAGGTTTTCCAGGCGCTGCGTATTGAAGTCAACCAGGAAATGGACGCCCTGCGTGAATTCCTTAAACAGGCGACCATCGCCTTAAAGCCAGGCGCCAGGATGGTTGTCATCTCGTACCATTCCCTCGAAGACAAACTGGTCAAAAATTACTTCCGGTCGGGGAACTTCGTTGGTTCGGTTGAAAAGGATTTTTACGGCAACGTGTTGAGTCCTTTGAAGGTAATCACGCGTAAGGCCATCGTGCCATCAGACAAGGAAATTGAAGAAAACGGACGCGCCAGGAGCGCTAAAATGCGGGTTGCCGAAAAAATATGAAGGTGAAAAAGAGTATCAGAAGCCGCAAAGTTGTGAAGGAATTCCTGGGTGGCGATTACCTTTCCAAAGAGGGCGTTGCCGGGAATCTTAGCTTCATACTCTTTGTGGCGCTGCTGGCCATGATCTACATTGCCAATACCTATTACACCGAAAAAAAATTCAAGGACATTGAAAGAACAAAAGCTGAATTAAAGGAATTGCGGTACCAATACATCACCACAAAGTCGAACCTGATGTTCGAAGGCAGGCAGTCTGAAATTCTTAAACGCGCCGTGAAATACGGATTAAAGGAATCTCCATTGCCTCCATATAAAATATTTTATACAGGTGAAGATCT
>CAZPWZ010000246.1:0-4387 GCA_964590675.1 uncultured Draconibacterium sp. | reverse complement strand
GATATGGCATAACAGGCGCCGGCTTCGCAGCCACCCTGTCCTATTCATTTGCCACAATTTACCAGTTTGTTGTTTTTTCACGGATGACGAAACTGACTGCGCGGGATTTTCTGCTGACTAAGGCGGAGATCGGAATGTTATATGGCGAAGTTGTCAAGCTGGGGAAAGGTTCTACTCGCCTTTGAACTCCGGCTTCCTCTTTTCATAAAACGCATTCAATCCTTCGATATAATCGTAACTCCTGCCGGCGATGCCGCGCAGCATGTCGATGTGCTCAAAGGTTTGCGGGGTCATTGGAAGCGCATTCCCTAAAATGTTCAGCTGCTCCTTGATCACCTGGATGCTGAGGGGAGAGTTGGCGATGATCTTGTTGGCAAGCCTGATGGTGAAATTCTCGAGGTCACCGGCATCCACGATGTGGTTGATGATGCCAAGGTCCAGCGCTTTTTCAGCGGAAATGGGCTCTGCCGTAAAAAACATCTCCTTGACGATATGTGATCCGATGATATCCAGGAATTGCAGGATCCCGGAAGTGTTGTAAGGTACACCGATCTTTGCCGGCGTGATGGCCAGGCAGGTGTTCCGGGTCCCGATTACAAGGTCGCATACAAAGGCAATGTTTACTGCACCTCCCCAGATGCTTCCTTCGGCCATGGCGATTACCGGGACAGGGATGCTTTGTATCGCACGGATCACCTTTTGCAGGGGATTATCATAGGCAAGCGGGTCACTGCCATCACGGGGCAGTTCATCGATAAAAAATCCGGAGGACCACACCTTTGTTCCTGAATTCGCCCTGATGATGATCACCCTGGCTTTTTCGTCCCGCAGTGACTTTAACGCCAGCAGCAATTCGTTGAGAAGGCCGTTGCTCAAGGCATTCCGTTTCTCGTCATGATTCAGGGTGATCCAGCCGATCTGATCTTTCAGCTCTTTAAGGACTAGTGACATAATTTTAATATTTTGTGGAGTGCAAAGTAACGAAATTCTGTTAAGCTGTGAATAACTAATTGAAAAAATCCTGTGATTTATGCAGTGCTGACAGGCCTTTCCTGTATCTTTGCCGGTCTAACAGGAATCGTAGGGATGGCAGCGGAATTAAATTATACCGAAGACAGCATCAGGTCGCTGGAATGGAGCGAACACATCCGGCTCAGGCCCGGAATGTATATTGGAAAACTTGGCGACGGATCTTCTCCCGATGATGGCATCTATGTGCTCATCAAGGAGATCCTTGACAACTCGATTGATGAATTTGTGATGGGATATGGTAAAACCATCGAGGTGACCATCAAGGACCAGCTGGTTTGCGTGCGTGATTATGGCAGGGGAATCCCCCTGGGAAAAGTGGTGGAATGTGTGTCGAAAATCAACACCGGCGCAAAATACGATTCAAAAGTATTTAAAAAAGCGGTTGGATTGAACGGGGTGGGATCAAAGGCGGTAAATGCACTCTCTTCGCTCTTCAAGGCCCAGGCCATCCGCGAAAGCAGGACACGCATCGTGGAATTTCACAGGGGAGAACTGGTACATGGTGAACAGGAAAAGCCGATGGAGATGCGCTCCGGAACCATCATCTCCTTCATGCCCGATGAGGATATCTTTGGCAAGTATCATTATATACCGGAATACGTTCAAAAGATGTTGTGGAACTATGTCTTCCTCAACAACGGACTTACCATCATCTTCAATGGCGAACGTTTCCACGCGCAAAACGGGCTGCTCGATCTCCTGAACAGTTACATTGACGCGCCGAATATTTACCCCATCATCCACCTGCACGACGGTGATTTTGAATGCGCCTTCTCCCATTGCGAAATGTACGGCGAGGAATATTATACCTTTGTCAACGGGCAGCATACAACCCAGGGAGGCACCCACCTGGCCGCCTTTCGCGAAGCCCTGGTAAAGACCATCAGGGAATTTTACAAAAAAGATTTCGATACCAATGATATCAAGGCCTCTCTTGTTGCAGCGCTGAGCATCAAGGTGCAGGACCCGGTTTTTGAATCTCAGACCAAAACCAAACTTGGTTCGCTTCATATTGAACCCGGAGGAGTGACCATCCGCAACTATATCATGGATATTGTCAAGAAACAGCTCGACAATTTTCTTCATATGAACCCGGAAACGGCGGAGGCATTGCTGCGCAAGATCATGCAAAGTGAAAAGGAACGAAAGGAGTGGGCGAATATCAAAAAAATCGCCAAGGAGAGCGTTAAAAAGGTAAGCCTCCACAACAAAAAGTTGCGCGATTGCCGGATCCACTATAACAACCATGACGACCGCCGCTACGAATCCACCATTTTTATCACCGAGGGGGATTCAGCCAGCGGCTCCATCACCAAAGCCCGCGATGTGAACACACAGGCGGTATTCAGTTTAAAGGGAAAACCGCTGAATAGTTTTGGCTTGAGCAAGCGGGTGGTTTATGAAAACGAAGAATTCAACCTGCTCCAGTCTGCGCTGAACATCGAGGAAGGATTGGAAAACCTGCGCTATAACTATGTCGTTGTCGCCACCGATGCCGACGTGGATGGCATGCACATCCGGCTGCTGCTGCTCACCTTTTTCCTGCAGTTCTATCCCGACCTCGTCCGCAACGGGCACCTGTACATCCTTCAAACACCCCTGTTCAGGGTCAGGAATAAGCAAAAAACCTTCTATTGCTACTCGCAGCAGGAAAAACAGGCCGCCATGGATAAACTCGGCGCCAATCCTGAAATTACCCGGTTCAAGGGGCTGGGGGAGATCTCCCCGGATGAATTCAAGTACTTTATTGCCAAGGATATCAGGCTCGACCCGGTCATACTGACCAAGGAATCGGCCGTGCTGGATGTGCTTACTTTTTACATGGGAAAAAACACCCCGGAACGCCAGAACTTCATCATCGACAACCTCAAGGTGGAGGCTGATATCATTGAAACAGCAGTATTGGCCGAAGCCTAATCTGTCCTTTTCATGGGCCAGATCACGGAGGTGAACTTCAAATTCGAATCCCTTCGTTTCAACAGGTCCTGTAATTCAAAAAGCATGTCCTGGTTAACCTTTGCAGCCATCGGAACAACCCACTTCCGGGTGTCGGCAATCATGTTTTTAATGTATTCCTTGTCGAAAATATCAGGATGCAGGTCGGTGAGATTGCTGATGCGGTCGGCACATTTTAGAATCTTCGCGTTATCGGAGCCTTCCATCAGGATCCGTTTCAGGAATTCCTCCTTGTTTTCCGGTTTCCTGCGGGTGACCTCCAGCACGAGTTCCAGAACCTGCTGTCCATCCTTGTCAATCCCCCTGATCTCGTCGTAGGAGGTGCATTTCACATCCTCAATCAGGTCATGGATGACGGAGGCTTTCAACAGCACGGCATCCATGTAATGATAATCGATTAAAATGGCGAGTGTGGCAAATGCATGACGGAACTGGTTGCCTCCCACATATCGTTTTACACCACGCAATGCGGTGGCTTTCTGGAGGTACGGTGCAATGACCATTCCGGCAAGAATGTCTTTTTCAAAATTTTCCATAAAGTGTCTGAAATGATTTTCCAAGATTGTCAATAATATCACTGGCTGTCAGTGCCTCATAGCCTTTTTCCTTCAGTGCCAGGTCGCCCGAAAGTCCGTGCAGGTAAACCCCCAGGAGGCATGCATCAAGCGATGGGTAACCCTGTGCCATAAGTCCGGCGATGATCCCGGTAAGCACGTCACCGCTGCCGCCCGTAGCCATGCCGGGATTCCCGGTGGTATTGAAGAAGCAGCGTCCATCAGGCGTTGTAATGGCTGTGTTCGCCCCTTTCAGCACGATGTAGCACTGAAACTTCGATGAAAATTCGCGTTGCATCCGGTTCCGCTCAAAATTATTGCTGCTTTTTCCTGCCAGCCGCTCAAACTCCCTGGGATGTGGCGTGAAAACGGAGCCCTTGGGCAGGAACCCGAGCCATGTCTTGTTTTCCGAAAGTATATTGATGGCATCCGCATCAAGGATCAACGGCCTGGTTGTATTTTGAATCAGCACTCTCAGGGCGCCGGCAGTTTTAGGATCTGTTCCGATACCCGGCCCGGCGGCGATGGACGAATAGGCTGATAAATCTGGCACCGCGGTATATTTGTCCTCATCAGGATCAATGGATAACATGGCCTCCGGTGCAGCTGTCTGCAAGATGGAGATCCCGTTACCGGGTATATGCATGGTCACCAGTCCTGCGCCCGATCGCAATGCGGCCCGGGCAGAAAGGACTGCAGCTCCCGTTTTTCCCTTTGAACCGCAGATAAGCAAGGCATGTCCGAAATTTCCCATGTGGTCAAATTTGTTGCGTTTCCTGAGAATTTGACGCATCTGATCCTGGATGAGCATGAAGTTCTTCACCGGGGCTGCATCAATGAATTCC
>CAZPWZ010000245.1:0-4389 GCA_964590675.1 uncultured Draconibacterium sp. | reverse complement strand
TCCGAAAAATCGATGGCTGCCTTAATCACACTAACGTAATTCGGTGTTTTATAGTGTTTGAGATCCTTGGAATTAATTCCTTCCAGTTTGATCTTGTTTGCGAAATCCTTGTGCATGATCTCTTCAAAATCATCATCATAAATAGAAAAGATGACTTTTGTGTCGCTGAACAACGGGTTATCGCAATAGGCTTTTTTAATATAAATTGGCACGAGGCTGGTCATCCACCCATGGCAATGCACCACATCAGGACCCCATCCCAGTTTTTTAACGGTTTCCAGCACCCCGCGTGAAAAGAAGATGGCACGCTCATCGTTGTCGTTGAAAAACTTGTTGTTCTTATCATGCAGCATGTACTTGCGCTGAAAATAATCTTCATTGTCTATAAAATAGATCTGCATCCTGGCCTGCTGAATGGAAGCCACCTTGATGATCAGCGGGTGATCGGTATCATCAATGATCAGGTTCATTCCCGATAACCGGATGACTTCATGTAGCTGGTTCCGACGCTCATTAATGCTTCCATAACGCGGCATAAACGTACGAATCTCCCGCCCCTTATCCTGTATCCCCTGAGGGAGATATCGTCCTATGGTACTCATCGGAGTTTCTTTCAGATATGGGGTGATCTCCTGCGCAACAAATAAAACTTTCGCTTTTTCCATGTTTTCCTCTCGGTTTTATCCCTATTTGAAATTCGGGTGCAAAGATACTAAAAATTTTTGAGATAATTTCCAAGCAAAAAGTGTAAAATAATGATTTATATCTGATTATAATTTTTATGAAACTTTTTTTTAAAAAAAATCAGGATTGAGCCTTTACCTTTTGCCAATAAGTATGATTAAGCATAAAAAACAGAACAGGAGGAAAGATTCTTATGGATGTGTGACTTGAAATGAAAAAATGAGTCTCCCGGGAGATCGTTTTTTCGGTAGGTTGACCGGGCTTCCAAAATAAACCGGTTATCCGCAGGCTGTCGGCGGAATGACGAGGCGGCATTTTTCAACCATTTTAAATTATCATCAAAAACCTTTAGTCATGAAAAAGTTTATGTTATTGACCGTGTTAGGCATGTTGTTCGTTTCTCAAACATCTTTTGCCACCGGAATAAAATCCTGCACAGCATCTCCGGCTGGTGTGTGGGTGAAGTTTTTACTGAATTTTCATCGTCCGAAGATGGATTGTAAAAGCGGTTTTGGCCTTTGTCTCCTTGTTACGGCAGGAATTGAAGTTTCAGGGGAATCATCGGAACAGAATTTATGTGTGGTGAGAGGACAACTCAACGAACGCAACCAGCTCATAATTCAAGTTGAAGAAGAGGCCCTTAATAAGTATGAAGGGGGAGCCGCATTACCCTTTTTCAATGGCAAAACATCCATTTCGATCCTTGATCCCTATACTTTACCGGATGCGTCCTGCCGCGCATTGGGATCGTCGGTCCCGCTGACCATTAAGCCGGGAAACTATCCCGTATCCTATGAAAACGGCGTGTATGAAGTTGTGTTTCAGTTATAATTCTTTTTCGCCCTTAAGCGGGTTGATATCTGCCCGCTTAAGGGCTTTCTTTATTAATATTAAATTAAAATGAAAGCAATTCCTCTGATTATAAAATTGGTTGTGATGGTCATTGTTTTGTCGGCTTCGACCAGTTGCAAATCATACATGAAGTATAAGTACGGAATAACACAGCCTAAGGAAGAAACCCCGGAAAAACTCATCGCATTTCTTGAAAAAAACCAGTTCCCGGCAGGGAATCAATATATGTTTTCCGACTCAGCGGCCTATTCACAGGCAATGAGAGATCCGGAATTCTGCAAGCACCTGTTGAGCCATATGATATTCGACCGCCAGGGCATGCTGATCCGGCGCGATACCACACAATGCCAGTGGTCGGGATATGACAAGCTTAAAACGCTCAGCAAAGATTCAGTTTATATAAAGGAGGATGGATTGCAGCTCAATCAGATCCTCTCGCATATCAGGCAATTTGGCAAGGATGAATTGCCGTACGGGTCATCCCGGGATCCTGATTTTACTGTCATCGTGACCTGGGCAAAGTTCATCGGAAAGTACAACTACCGTCTTTTTGCATTGACTGATGCCCTGAACATGAATAATACGGCCCGGATCCGTATGATCTGGCTCAATGTCGACATGCAGGAAGCCTGGAAGTTGACACGGGGTCAAAAAGTTGCCATTAAATAGTGCCGGACGTCCGGAAATATCATGACTGCAAAAACTGCAACATGCAAATAGTAGATCAAGTAACCGGGGTTTGTCATGGAGATGCGCAGAGGATTATTTTGGCTTGTAACCTGCTTGGTAGTATTCGAAACCGACGGACAGGTGGTGTTACTGAAAGACACCATGGTACTGGCCACGATCGAAAATCCTTTTAACCAGGGTGTCTCACCCCTGAAATACCGTTTGACCCAGGATCTTGAATATTCAATCTCCTTTTCAAGTCTCCTTTTTCTTAACTGGCAGCGGGTCTCCGGCGATAATCAGGCCGCTCTGTTCCAGCATATTAAATATAAAACGAAGCTGGATGATACCCGCAAGTTTACCATCAGCACATCCTTCGTTCACAATTTGGGGATCCAGGTCTTTTTTGACAGCATCTCCCGGTTTCAGCCGGATGAGAATGTAATGGATACCCGTTTTGATATAAGGATCAAAAAAAACTTATGTCTGACTGTGCTTTCAAATGTTTCTACCCGCCTGTTCAATGCATATGACTATTCATCGGACTCTACAGGCGACCTCATGCAAACCCTCCGTGCCGCGTTCCTTACCCCGTTGCTTTGTACCTTTTCTGCAGGTCTCGGGTGGACAGTTCCCAGGTATGGCACGCTCACCCTGGGATTGTCGGCTGCAAAACTGACACTGATCCGGAACAAGGAGGTTTACGACGCACTTGGAATCCCGGACTTTTATGGAGTCCCAAGAAATAGAAGCCAATCATTCGAATATGGTCTGAGCCTGCATCTGATAGTTGATAAAAAATTCCCGGGCCGGTTTCATTGGACCTGTGACGCACTGGTCTTTAAGAATTACAAAAAACCCATCGATGTCGCAATCAAGAACCTGATCTGGATCAGGATTAATAAGTTCTTGAAAACCAGTATTCAAACAAGGCTTCTTTATGAGGAACAGGTCAGCAAATGCCTGCAGGTCGAAAACCTGATCACCATTGGATTTTTTTACACCCCCTGAATTGTGAAATAATTAACAGTAGAAGCAGTTTTGAATTGGGAAAATCAGTAATTTTGGTGCCCTAAAACTCAACAGGCTATGTTCAAGATCGAAAAACATCCAATTCTGGAGATACAGGACAATAAAAAATCCACATTTCTATATGAAGGTCAAAAAGTTACAGGTGATATCGGATTCACAATAGCGGCTGCGTTGCACCAGGCAGGGCATCCGGTGCACAGTCATAGCCTGAGCAACCGCGAACGAAGCCTCGAATGTGGCATCGGCAAATGCGGAGCATGTGAAATGCTGGTCGATGGGCAAATTAAGCGGATCTGCATTACCAGCATCGACGGGGTTAAGGAGGTGATGGAGATCCCGCATGACTATGCTCCCTATGTGGTCCCGGTAAAAAAAGACATCCCGTTAAAGGTCTATAAAACCACCGTGGCGATTATCGGAGCGGGTCCTGCCGGACTGGCTGCACGCGAGGAGCTTAACAATCATCATGTTACAAACATTGTCATCGACAATAATGATAAAATCGGCGGGCAATTCCTGATGCAGACCCACCAGTTCTTCTTCTTCGAAAAGGAGCAGAAATTCGGTGGAATGCGCGGATTTGACATTGCCAAAACCCTGGCCGGCGATGATCATGCAGGGATTTTCCTGCATTCAACCGTATGGGACATCCTGGAGGGGGGGCGCATTGCCGTGAAAAATATCCGTACGGAAGAGATTTATTTTGTGGATGCGGATTACATGATTGTGGCAACCGGCGCGGTTCCTTTCATGCCTGCCTTCGAAAATGATGATCTGCCGGGAGTTTTCACTGCTGCCGTGGTGCAGAAAATGATGAACCAGGAATTAACGCTGCTTGGAAAGAACATTCTGACAGTGGGAGCCGGAAACATTGGCTATCTGACCTCATACCAGCTTATGCAGGCCGGCGCCAGGGTGAAAGCCATCCTGGAGGCCATGCCGGGTGAAGGTGGCTTCCCGGTCCAGGCTAACCGCGTAAGACGGCTGGGTATTCCGGTACTCACATCTCATATCCTGCTGAAGGCCATTCCCAATGAGCATCATGATGGTATTACCGGTGCTGTTGTAGCTGAATGTAAGGATTTTAAACCCATCCCCGGTACCGAAAAGATCATCGATGGTATTGATGCCATCAATATTTGCACAGGGCTC
>CAZPWZ010000244.1:0-4391 GCA_964590675.1 uncultured Draconibacterium sp. | reverse complement strand
CGGTGTCAGGCCATCCCACCATGCATCCAGTTGCTGTTCTGTGTCACCGATCTTTACAAAACCCTGGTCCACTTTTACCTGCAGTTCATCCACCGGGAACAGCTCGGATAAATTAATTGAACCCGTTGTCTCGGAGGAATAGTTAATTCTGAAGCCTCCAACCCAGCCGGCAATATTCATATTGGGATTCTTGAATTTAAAGGTCTTCCCAAGCCTTGGGCCAAATATGAAAGTGAAAACTGGCTTGTCAAGGGCGCTGACATCAGTCCATGCCACGTTCATATCCAGTGCGATCCATCCGCCGCCAACACCAATGGTCGGGGTAAATCCGAATCCAAAACTCATGGCATCGAATTTTGCTTCAGTGGAAAATGATGACACCTCCGTCCAGTTGCTGTCAACATCCGGAAGCCATATCCCTGCATCGATAGAGGTTGAGTTATTGGCCATAGCAAAAATGCCATAGACATTCAGGAATGGAAAGAGCCAGATATCGGGCCTGATATTGACAGCATTGGTAGTAGCAACAGCACTGTTGAACCTGATCATCTCATCCATATCGTACATGGGGCCGTTGTTAAAACCTACCATTAAATCACTGATGATAAGTTCGGATTCCTGCCAAAGGTAATTGACCCCAATTCCGGCAGAATATGGAAGCTGAAATCCTTTTGCTGTGGCCTTTTTACCCCAGATCGGTAAAACGTATGGGTATTCCTGTTTCTCCAGGCTGTCCTTCAACGCTTCATTCTTTTCACCAACGATCTTATTGGTATAGACCTGGCTGAAAGCCTGAGTAAAAATTGTTATGCAGAGGACAAAGGGTAAAATTAACCTTCCCATTCTTACGGGATGGATTGCGCGCATCAACATCTTGTAGTTTTTTAGTGACTGGCAAATTTCTGAAAATTATCCGGACTTTCACCCCTTCCCTGAGTAAAAATCCTGATCACACAGAAACTCTCTAAATTATTGGATTCAGGCCATGGAAATTCGCCGCTTCAGATCACTGACCTGCACCTTTTTTAAACCCGCTTTGCTCTATGACGATCTTCAGGTTCTGTGACTCTGCCATCAGAGAAGTAGTTACAGGATATTGTGTACCGTCGGGCAGGTCTTTGTACTTGACGGTGAAAACAACTTTTTCATCAGGTTTATCCAAATAGGTGCTTACATTCAATTCCATGAGTTTTTGGGTTGATTTGTCAACAGAAATTGCCAGTATGTCACCTTGCTGAAGATAATCAGGAAAACTGAGTTTGAATTTTTTATTGGGTTCAAGTATTTGAATGCTTACCTTCCCGTCACCAAAAATCTGCTGGATTTTTTCCGGTGCCGGAGGCAGATAGGCCTTCACCTTTTCAACTGATTTGTCAACATATTCCTTCATGTCCTCTTTTTTATTTTCGGCAATCCTTCCCCTTATTCCGCCTGGTTTCTTTGCCTGCTCATTCCCACCTGTAGCTACCTTGGTGAGCTGCCCGTCGACACTGTAATAACACTGATTCTGCTTGGTCGTTTTCAGTTCGCCTTTTATATACACCTTTATCGTTTCAATCCATCCATACTGTTTGACTTTCTCCTTGCTCTGCACCAGGTTTGTTTTGATCATGGCAACGGTTTCTTTCATATCTGCCTGGGCAACGACTGCAGAGGTCCATGTGAACATTGCCAGAACAAGCATGAACTGCATCTTTTTCATATTTTTCATGACGGTTTTATTTAATGTGTTTATAATGTTAAATTTCAATCTTTTCCGACTCCTTGTCAGTGCCATCGTTAATCCATCCGACAAATAACTTATAGCCGATCGACATCACGATGGCCCCGGTAAAGAGCCCGATGAAACCTGAAAAGATAAATCCACCGATCACGCCGATGAAAATCACCAGCATGGGAACCGGGGCTCCTTTTCCGAGTAAAATGGGTTTGAGTACATTATCAGACAATCCGGCCACGAAAATTAACACGGCCCAGATGATCGCCGTTATAAGTTCCTTCTCCATGAACAAATAAATGATAATGGGCAGCGTAACAAAAATCAAAGGTATTTGCAGCACGGCCAAAACAAAAGCCAGCAAAGTCCATATTCCGGCATAAGGAACTCCGGCCAGCATGAAAATAATTCCGTTCAACAGGGCCAGTATCAGCGCAACGCCAATAATGCCCTTTACAACACTGGCAACCGTTTTGAGTGTCATATCGGCAAACTCGTCGCCCCTTTCACCGGCTAACTTCCGGAAGAATTTCCGGATGTACTCGCCTGTTCCGCCTAATGCCAGAAACAGCGCAGCAATGAATAGCGATACCATGATCTGGACAACCCCTCCGACAGCGCTTAATATTCCCTTTCCTATTTTACTCCCAACCTCGATAATCTGATCTTGATATTTAAGTAACAATTGTTCCAGGTTATCAGATGCAGCCAGCCAGGTATCATAAAGCTTTACTCCGATGATTGGCAACTCTTTTACTTTTTCAGCAGGAGGAGGTATCGAGAGTGTACCCTGATCATAGCTCACTTTAAGTGCTTTCACCTGGTCAATCAGGGAATCGATCAACAACCAGGTAGGCAGGAAAATAATGACCAGGATGGACCCGATGATAATAAGAGAGGCAAGTTTGGGTTTTCCTCCCATCATTCCTGAAAGTCTGCTGTGCAGCGGATGTATTGCCAGTGCCAGTATCAGGCTCCATAAAATGATGCTGACAAAAGGATACATGATCGCCAGACACCAGGCAACGATCAGAAAGATGATGAACAACCGGATTGTGATATCGTAAACTGAGGTGTTTGAAAATTTATTTTCCATGTTCTTTTGTTTTTACTATCTGATCCAAAAATAAAAGTAAATATATAACTTTTATATGATTTGGATACTTATGCTGTGCTGCCGCCAGCGAATCAACCGGCATGGAAAGTTGCGTATTGGTATTGCTCTTCCATCTTCATTGTTTGAGGAGCTTACATCGGGCACGTCGAATGTGGCATTGAATAAGTCTGAAATAAAATCAGCCAGATTAGAACGGTAAAATTACATTTACTGGTACATCCCGGCAATACTTATCACTGAGTATTTTTCAGCACCTTCCCGAATGAAACGATTTCTCTTGTTCAGTTTAGCACAAACCCTGATTGGTGGCAAAAGTATAAAAGTGGCAATCATTGGTCATTGGTCATTTAAAGGCGTGTTCCACTGATCTCTCGGTACAACCTTCGGTATTTCCGGATCGCCTTCATAGGCCGGGGTCATGATCTGGATGTTGTTCTCGTTGAAAACATCCAATATATTTTCATGGAGCGTGTTATAGTAAATCATCATTTTGGAGGGATCCTCGCAATACACATTGATCTCGTAGTTGACGGCAAAATCACCCAGTGATTGCTTCAATACAAATGGAGGCGGTTGTTTAAGCAGACCTTCAGTACGTTCGGCTGCCAGTTTCAGCATGGCGTCAACCAGCCTCCAGGGTGTCTCATACCCGATTCCCACGGTGGTATGCATGATCAAACCCAGGTCCTTGGCTCTTTTACTGTAATTTATAATATTGCTGTTGAGCATTACCGAATTCGGGATCGAAATATCTTCGTTTTTCCTCGAACGCAACCGGGTTACCAGTACACGCTGTTCCTCCACGAAACCTATATATTCATCCACCTTGATCAGGTCTCCAATCTTGAATGCCCCCCGGTAGGTCATAGAGTAACCAGCGATGATGTTTGAAATAAAGGAGGATGATCCCAGGGACAACAATACACCAAGAAAAACCGAAATCCCTTTGAATGCGCTTGTTTCTGAACCCGGTATATAAGGATAGGCGACGACCAGTGCGAACAGGATAACCACGATCCTTAAAATCCTGTATGTGGGCATGGCCCATTCATCGTCAAAGTTATTTAACTTAATTCCACCTTCATGGATACCCGAAAAAAACAGTTTTATAAGTTTAAGTAAATACCTGGTTACAAAGAATATAATAATCAGAAAGGCCAGACTGGGTAAGAAATTCCAGAATCCTTTTCCCATTGAAATGATCGGATCAAGGAACAGGCCCAGCGTATAGTCAGCAACGCCTTTTGTGTATGGGAACAATCCGAGGATATATTGGAGGAAAGCAGCTGTTACCAGCACGATAACTGCAATTTTCAGGGTTCGGAATAAAATATTGATCCCTTTCCATAGCTGTGCCGAACGGATCAAACGGAAAGACTTGTACTCCATGCTGTCAATCCGTGATCTGATCCGGTTTTTAAGGCCTCTGTTCAGCCGCCTTAACAGCCAAAGCAGCACAAACATGCCTGCGGCAAACAGGATGGCAGATCCAACGGCGTACAGTGATTTTTTTAGCAGCACCGTTCCCCTTCTTTCATGCCGGTAATGAATAAAGCA
>CAZPWZ010000243.1:0-4418 GCA_964590675.1 uncultured Draconibacterium sp. | reverse complement strand
AAGGCTGAAACCTTTACATTGTGTGAAAGGTATAGCCGGCTGTGTGAACGGGAGTTATTCGTGATTAATTGGAGTCCCTGTTGTGCATCATCGGGACGATCACCACGACCCTTGTTCCCGGGTTGGGAAGACCGGGAGAGACCTCACAATGTTCAATGGAGGTTTTCATGGAATATTTTTTACCGAACAGATCCAGTCTCCGGCGGGTCATATCCATACCCAGGTGGAGATGTTTGTCACTTCTTGATGCAAGAGCCTGCGAATTCTGCATGCCAATGCCATTATCCTTAATGATGATTTTAATAGACATGTCATCGATCTTGCGAAATTTTACGTTGATCTCACCTTTCTCGTCAATGTTTGAAATGCCATGCCAGATCGCATTCTCCACAAATGGCTGGATGATCATGGAAGGAATAAAAACCTCCTCAGGATCAAGGTTTTCATCGACATCGATCTCGTATTCAAATTTATCGCCTGTCCTGAGTTTCTCGAGGTCAAGATAATTTCTGAGCCGGTCAACCTCCTCTTCCAGGTTAATATTTGCCGTTGTGATGGCATTAAGGTTCTGCCTGATCAACCTGGCAAACTGCGAAAGGTATAAGCCTGCCTCCCTGGATTTGTTCTGCAGCAGAAAATTCTGAATCGACCCGAGGGCGTTGAAAATGAAATGAGGATTCATCATGGATTGAAGCGCCTTTTGCTCAAGTGTGACAAGCTGGTTATCAATTTCCTGTTGCTTCAATTGACGATTTTTCCGTCGTATGATGACCCGTGCAACAAATCCGACAAGGAGGATGGATAACAAAATGTAGAAGAGTGGATGTTGCCAGATTGTTGATCGTACTGTAATCCGGAATTCAATGGGCTCACTCCATGGGGAGTTAAATTTTCTCGCCCGCAGTTTCAGAAGATACACTCCGGGAGAAAGACCCTGAAAAATCACATTATTACCATTTCCTGAAATCCAGTCTTTATCAACACCATCAAGCATATAGGAGAAGATTGTTTCCTGGGATGAATAGTTTTTACTCCCAAAAACCACTTTGATCCGGTTGTTTCCCCTGAAAACGATCTCCGTCTGACCGGGTTGGATCTCTTTGTCGTCAATGGATATCGACCTGAAATAGGGGATGGGTACCAGGGTCCTGACAGGGGACAACAAGCTGTCGGGAATTGCTGTAAGCCCATCTTCGGAGGCAATATGTAATACTCCATCACTGGCATGGATATCCTGTATATTCCGGAATGTGATATCAAAAGGTTTCAGCACAACCTGCCTGCCATGAAACAATTCAACAGGGTTGTCACAGAAATAAATGGAACTGTTGCTGGCAAGATATAACCGGGATGCCGCATATTCCATGTGGTTAACTTGAAAATGGAACGGATAGTCAAGTGCTGTTGTCAGGTTAATCAACCGGTTGTCGGAAAAGAGGAAAAGACTGTCGCCTTCAATGTTGAATAATTCGATGGAATCATTTAACTGCAAATGGTCATAAATAATCCTGTTCGCAAAGTATTCCAATGCTTTATATGGATAAAGCTTACCATCCCGAAATAAATAATTGGTGCGGGTATTAATGACCAATTCATTGTGATGGTTATAGAAGACATAATAAATCCGTTCATCAATGCCGGTCCTTTTAAATATCAGGGGATTCTGCCCGGGAAAGAACCGTAAAAAATATACATGTCCGAATGAAACCAGCTCATTCCCTGTATGATCGAGGGCAACTTCTTTTATATGATGAGAGGAGCGTTGTATCCTTTTAAAGGAGACTGTTCTTGACAATGAATCTACCGTTGTACCCTGGAAAAGATAACAAGCGGTGCCTTTCTGCCACACCATGAGGATGTTGTTTCCCAGGAATTCAATCCGGTTAAAGGTACCTTCCTTATTCAAAAAATCCATCGGGTAAAAATCGTTATGATGGAAGAGGCTGATCCGGGAACCGTTGGTAATCCATATGCTGCCGTCAGGATTACCGGCCATGGCAGTCACCCCATTGTATCCCGAAATGGGTTTGGGATAATGCTTATACCGGTTAAAAGAGGGTGTGAGTTTGTATACGCCATCCTGCATTGAACTGATCCATATATTTTTTTCATGATCCTGCATCAGCGCCTGGCCCTCTTTGATATCGAGCCGGATGATTTCCTGTTTATCGGCCATACAGATAAGCCCCTCATCGAAAGTGGAAATCCATAGGAATCCATCAATATCTTCGAGCACCGATCCGACGAGTTTGAAAACAGATTTCAATGCCAATGGTGACAGAATGGTATCTGATATCCGTTCATTATTGAACCGGAAGAAAACAGGTTCACCAGAATTTAACCATGTTCCGAAGACGAATTTGGATCCTCCTTTCGAGGGAAAAACATTCTGTAAAGAAAAACCGTTTGAGATTGGAAGGGGAGTATCATCCAGCGCCTTTAGTTTGAACAACCCTGCCTGGGTCCATAAAATAAACTCCCCGGATGCAGATTTTGAAATATGACGAATAATCATCCATTCAATGCTATCCTTCAGGCTGGTATCATAAAACATGATGCTGGGAATCCTGAACCTTTTTATATTATTCATTGAATCCAGCGCAACGATGTCCCCCTGGTGGTTGTAATAAAAGTAGATGGTTTTATCCGTATCCTGGAAAAAGCTTCTGAAGAATTCCTGACTTTTCAGTGAATCCAGGAACGGGGCATTATGTTCATTGAAGATCCTATTGTCCAGGAAGAAATTGAATGATCCGTTGAGATTAAAAAACCAGATACGCCCGAAGGAATCTTCCTGGATCCTGACCACCTCGTTACTGCCCAGGCCATCACTTTTCGTGAAATAATCAAAATGAGAACCGTCGTATCTTGCCACCCCCGCATTGGTGGCAAACCAGATGAATTTTTTGCTGTCCTGGAAAACATAGTAAACGGTATTGGAGGGTAAACCGTCGGCCGTGGTGTAATGCCGGACAAAAGGATTCTGTGCCGGCAGTTTCAGATCGAACACCAGCAACATCAGCGAAAAAGTAATCCATCCGAGTTTCACATCAGTCTATTGATTTTGAAAAATGTCTGACGGCCTCTCTGAAATCGTTCACCCTTCGCCTTGAAATACTTAAACGCGTCCCGTCATACAGTTCGGCGAAATTTCCTTCATAACTTGAATAGGCCTGGAGGTAGTTCATGTTGATGATCGTCGATTTATGGATCCTGAAAAAGACCGGTTCGCCAAGCATTTGTTCAAATTCACCCAGCGACCGGGTCGCCACGATCTTGTTCAGCCCTGAAATATGAATGATGGTGTAGTTGCTGTCGGCCTGCAGGTACATGATGTCAGCCACGTTGATCACCTTGAATCCGAACTGTTCCGCCACCGTTATTTTTGAAATAGCCTGGCCGGCCGAATGAATTTGTTCATGAAGGTTATCAAGTGATTCATGGTAAACTTTACGGGCCTCCTCCCGTGTTCGCATCAACTCATGCTGCTGGATGGCTTTGGTGACCGCCTCGCGCAATTCAAGGGGATTGACGGGTTTCAACAGGTAATCAATGGCGCTGGCTTTCAAGGCGCGCAAGGCATATTCTTCATAGGCTGTAGCGAAAATGATCCCATAATTGTCTTTTGGTATTGAACGTAGAAATGCAAATCCGTCCTCCTTTGGCATGGAGATATCAAGGAAGATGAAATCCACCTCATGTAACTTCAGCAGTTCGCGTCCCTCCTGGGCTGAGGCAGCCACGCCACAAACGCGTATCTCAGGACAATACTCATTCAGCAGCAGGGTTAATGCTTCCCGGATATTCTTCTCGTCATCAATAATGATGGCATTGTAGCTTTTCATACCAGATCATTTGCATCCCAAAATCACGGAACAACAAATTTATCCCGTTAAAAGTAAAAAATTTTATGGAATGTGTGACAGGTATAACTTTGTTATGGACTGGTAGCAACTAAAGGATGAACGGTTATTCTTGCGAGTTTCTTTTATCACCAATTTGCCTTCCGGGCTCCTGCTGAGGATTCAGCAATTGCTTTTTTGCTGCTTTATCCGCTTTACCAGGAAAAGGGAATACGATTGATAAGAAAAGTTTTCAACAAAAGGATTCCCGCCTCAAGATTGCTTTTAGTTTTGCACTTTGCACTTTGCACTTTGCACTTTGCACTTTGCACTTTGCATTTTGCATTTTACATTTCCCTAATATGATCTACGGCATCGGAACAGACATCATCGAAGTATCACGCATCGAAAAAGTGATGGAGCGGGATATCGGATTCAGGGATAAAATATTTACCCCCGGGGAGATTGCTTACTGCGAAACCAAAAAGCATAAGTTCGAAAATTATGCCGCCCGGTTTTCGGCCTGTTATGTCAGCCAGTATATTGAACGGCGCATCCTTGAGGATACAAAATTTG
>CAZPWZ010000242.1:0-4420 GCA_964590675.1 uncultured Draconibacterium sp. | reverse complement strand
CTCCGGTTTCGGATCCCAGGATCGGATTAATATTAGCCTCGGCCCAAAAAATGGAGCCATCCTTCCTTAATGCTTTATAATTGTATCGTACTGGATTTTTTGACCTGAATAACTCCAGAAACCGGTAATTTACATTCACACGGTACGTGGGCTCCACCAGATCGAGCGGAGAAGTCATCATCAGTATTTCTTGTGGTGTGTATCCGTATATTTTTTCGCATGAAGGACTAATGGAGATCCTACGCAAATTGGCATCCAGCAATGAAATTACATCGGCAGTGTTTTCCGCCAGGAAACGATGCATCACCTCGCTGCGGTGCAGTCTTTCTTCTGCCTCCGAACGCTCCTGTATTTCTGCATGTAAACGATGGTTCATTAGCTGTAATCTGTACTTGCGTTTACGGTTGTTCCCGGCCAGCGTATGAATAAACCATACTATCACTAACATGGAAAGAAAGATTATTTCGTAAATAATCGTTTGATAACGATGCTTTTTGAGCAGTAAATCCTGGATCAGATTTTCCTGAATTAAAAATTCATGTCGCGCTTCAGCTTCATTAATCGTGTGGTTCGCGAGTTGCAAGGTAATTTCCGAATTATTTTGGTCATGGTTTAACATGTTTCTGTATTCGGCATATTTTTGATAATATTGAAGAGCCTCTTGATAATTTTTCTCCTGCTTTGCGAAATCAAAAAGCTGGGAATAAATAGCTGTCAAATAATAATTGCTATTCATGCTGTCAGCGAGGTGCAGCGCTTTGTGGAAATATTTCCGGGCAGAATCCTTTTTCCCTATGAGGTAATAATTACTTCCAATATTCAGGTAGGATGACGCGATGATAGTTGGTTCCTTGAGACTTTCCCTGATTTGTATAGCCAGTAAATTATAATGCAGGCTGTTGTTTGCTTCGTTTAGTAAAGTAAAAAGATAAGCCATGCGCGTATAGACTACTGCAATTTCGAATTTATTGGAAATTTTGAAAAACAATAAGTTTGCATTCTGGTAAGCAAAAAATGCCCGGGAAAGAAGATTCTGCTGAATCAGTGCATCGCCAAGTAGCTTGTAAGCCCTTCCTTCCTCCCCATATGCCTTGGCCTTGTGAAAATGAAAAATCGCGTTGTAGGAGTTGATCTTAGCATTTTCATAGTCACCCCTTCCAATATATATCTGTGCATTATTGGAAAACACCCATCCCTGGAAAATCGGATTTTTAGATTTCCTGCTGGTCTGATTCATGATCTGCTGATACTTCTCTGCGAGATCATAGTTTTTAAGTAATATAAAAAAACCAACTATCTGGTTATAACTGTGCACAAGGTTATCTATATCTCCATTACGTGTGTAAATATCAATGATTTTTAATCTCAGTTCCAGGCTTTTCTGGTAATGTTCTTTGATGAAATAGTTTGCGGCAAGCTTGCCGAGAGAGTCAGCGTCCCTGGCAGTCAAAACAGCATCAGGATTTTCTTTAACTTTCGCTGATAACGTAAGGAGCGGGATAAAAAAAAGGAAGATACAAATCCTGATTTTTTTCATGATGCTGTTTTCCGGGGAATTACCTGGAATTTCTGACCAATTAGTTAGATTCCCTTCCTGCGCTTTGTCTGTATAGGTGATGTGAAATGGAATTCATAGCAAAAATAGAAAATAATCTTAATTTTGTGGCTGGCTTGATCTTCATTCAACCCTTGTCTCTATGGAAATTGCAAATAAAAGCGTACTCGTCACAGGTTCGGGAGGCTTCATCGGAAGTCACCTGGTGGAGGAGTTGGTCAGGATGAATTGTCACGTGAAGGCATTTGTTCATTATAATTCTTTCAATCGCTGGGGCTGGCTTGATGCACTGCCAAAGGAAACAATGACGCAGATCGAGGTTTTTTCGGGCGATATCCGCGATCCGAACGGGATGACCGAAGCCATGAAAGGATCCGAGGTCGTTTTCCACCTGGCCGCACTGATCGGAATCCCATACAGTTATCACTCACCCGATGTGTATGTCGATACAAACGTTCGCGGAACCCTGAATGTCATGCAGGCTGCACGGCAACTTGGGGTTAAAAAAGTACTGCATACCTCTACCTCTGAAATATACGGTACTGCACAGTTTGTTCCGATAACCGAGGAGCATCCGGTAAATCCGCAGTCGCCCTACGCTGCAACGAAAGCTGGTGCCGATTTCCTCGCCCTCACTTTCTACCGATCCTTCGGAACCCCGGTCACTGTTGTGCGACCCTTCAATACCTATGGCCCGCGCCAGTCGGCAAGAGCTATCATCCCCACCATCATAACGCAGATCCTCTCCGGGAAGACGAAACTGTCGCTCGGTTCACTGACCCCTACCCGCGATCTGAATTTCGTTCGCGATACTGCCCTGGGCTTCATCAAAGCGGGCGAGAGCGACCTGGCGCTGGGTGAGGTGGTAAATCTTGGCAGTAATTGCGAGATCAGCATTGGCGACCTGGTAAATAAAATAGCGCTGCTGATGGGCGCTGAAATAACCGTTGAAAGCGCGGATGAGCGTAAAAGGCCTGAGAAAAGTGAAGTTGAACGTCTCTGGGCGGAAAACAGGAAAGCTTTTGAACTGCTGAACTGGTCGCCCCGCTATACGCTTGACCAGGGACTGGAAGAGACCATCAGCTGGTTCAGGGAACCGGGTAACCTTGCGCTGTATAAAGCAGATATTTATAATATTTAACCGCCCATGAAAGCAGTCATTCTTGCCGGGGGAAAGGGAACCAGGCTGAAACCATACACCACGGTGATTCCGAAACCGCTTGTCCCGGTAGGCGAAAAGGCCATCCTCGAAATACTGATCACGCGGTTGAAAAAGGAGGGTGTCGATGAGGTTTTCATCTGCCTGAACCACTTTGCAGAGATCATCATGGCCTTTTTTGGCGATGGCAGCCGCTTTGGATTAAAAATCAACTATTCCCTCGAAGATGAACCGCTGGGTACGGTGGCCCCGATAAAACTTATCAGGGGGCTCCCTGGAAATTTCCTGGTAATGAATGGAGACCTGCTTACCGACCTGCCTTTTCATGAATTGTTTGATTACCACATGAACGGAAAGGCATTACTTACTGTATCAACATTCACACGCAAAAGCAAAATCGATTTCGGTGTCATTGACGTGGATCCGGTATCTCTTTTTGCTACCGGGTTTCGTGAAAAACCCGAATATACTTTTGAGGTCAGCATGGGTGTTTATGCAATGAACCGGGATGTCCTCGAATATGTTCCCCCCGGAACCCACTTCGGTTTCGATAATCTCATGCTCACCCTGCTTGAAAAAAAGCGACCGGCAAAAATCTTTCCCTACGGAGGTTACTGGCTCGATATCGGTCGACCCGACGATTATGAGAAGGCCAATGAAGATATTGAAAAACTTAACAGTCTGCTGTGAAAACCATCCTTGTCACCGGCGCAGCAGGCTTCATCGGCAAAGCCCTTTCAGGCAAGTTGCAGGAAGCCGGACATGAAGTTGTTGGGTTTGATGTCGGTCAGGGTGACATCACGGACGAAAAAGCGCTGGATCCTTTTCTCGGCAGGAAAATCAGCCATGTGTTCCATCTGGCAGGAAAAACTTTTGTCCCTGAAAGCTGGAAGGATCCGTTTGGTTTTTTCCAGGTGAACCTGATGGGTACCGTCAATGTCCTTGAATTTTGCAGAAAACTTGGGATCCCGCTCACCTATGTCAGTTCTTACCTGTATGGTGAACCTGATTACCTTCCTGTTGATGAGGCCCATCCCGTCAAATCATACAACCCATACAGCCAGAGCAAGGTGATGGCCGATGCCACATGCCAGTTCTATGCACGGCATTACAATTTTCCGGTCACCATTTTCAGGCCTTTTAATGCATATGGACCTGGCCAGTCAAGGCTTTTCCTCATCAACGAGATCATTTCCAAGGTCATGGATACGGCCATCCCTGTCGTGGAAGTAATGGATCTCCGTCCTAAGCGCGATTACATCTACATCGACGACCTTGTGGATGCCTTGATTCTTTCCATGGACAAACCGCAGGGTATTTTCAACCTGGGCAGCGGTTATTCTAAAAGTGTGGAGGAGATCATCATACTGGTCCTAAAGCTTACCGGTATATCCAAGGAATATCGATCAAAATCCGAAATACGGCCCAACGAGATATTTGACCTGTACGCTGATATCAGGAAGGCCGGCAGGGAGTTGGACTGGTTCCCCAAGGTTTCCTTTGAGGCGGGGATTGAACAATGCATCAGGGCCTTTTCATCGAATCACTAAGGTTGCCGGCCAATGAAAAGCATCCTATATATTAAACATGCCGATTCTTCTTTTATCCTTTCGGACCAGCAAATCCTGGCCAAACATTACCGTGTCATACCATTCCCGATCAATCAAAGGAAGTCATTTTTATATCTCATCGGAAGGATGCTGAGC
>CAZPWZ010000241.1:0-4451 GCA_964590675.1 uncultured Draconibacterium sp. | reverse complement strand
TACCGGGCTTTACTTCCGCATATTAAACGGCGATCCATCCGCAACCGGTAGTGTCATCTGGGGCGATTTGACAACAAACAGGATGACAGCAACTTCATGGACAAATATCTACCGCACTGATGCTGTTGGTGGCCCTACTGATCGTCCTGTCATGAAGGTTGAAGCTGTCATTTCCGGATTGCATTTGTCACCGGGTACCTATTGGGTTGAATATCAATTCACAGGTTCCGCGCTTTTCACCGGCCCATGGGTGCCGCCCGTCACGATAACAGGGACCAGTGCTACAGGTAATGCAAAGCAATATACCGGAACCTGGGCTACTATCTACGACAATGGTTATCCGCAGGGAATGCCGTTTTACATTGAGGATGGGGGTGGAACTATTCCCGATGGGTTGATTGGTTATAACATATACCGAAATGGTTCGTTCCACTTCTTTAATAATGGTCCGAATACCACAACTTACGATGATGCCTATTTGCCTGAGGGCAGTTACAGCTACCTGGTTAAGGCGAAATATGATCTGACCCAGTACGGTTTCCCCGGCCTGTATGGAGAATCGGCGGCAATTGGGCCATACCAGGCTGTCATTGGAGCTAATCCGGAACGGATCGACTTGCCAAATTATATCATCGGAAGTGGCCAGGGTCCATGTTATAGTGCAACACAAATCATCCATGTTGCCGGCAATGGTTCCACGTTCATTGTACAGCCCGGCGGCAGTGTTACACTGGTTTCGGGTGGTCAGATTTTCCTCTTGCCGGGTACGACTGTTCTGGCACAGGGATACCTCCATGGATATATCACTACGACAGGCAGTTATTGCGTTCAGCCAACAATTCCGTTACCGATTATGCAGGCTGTTCAGGAAGATGTAAATCCCGGAAAATTCTTCAGGATCTATCCCAATCCCTCAACCGGGAAAGTTACCCTCGAATTGAAGACCGGGAAAGAGATCCCGCATCTGCTTGTAAGGATTTATAACATGATGGGTGCAGAGATATTGCGGAAGGATTTAAAGGGATCGTTGATAACGGAGTTCTCTCTTGGCCAGTATCCGCCAGGGATATACATTGTAAACATGATGGGCGATGGCATTACGGAGTCGGCCACCATCGTGAAGCTTTAATGAACGGCCAAAGATGCGATCAGGGAATTCATCGTTAAAAAGGGGCTGTTTACCTATTTCATTTTTTCAACCCGTTCACTTGAGTGATCTTTGAGCTGCTTTATCAGCAATTTGACAGTTTTGTTGGTAAATGTGTTAATATCAGTGAATGAAAAAACCCTGCCGGGCACAGGGTTTTTTCATTTTTTAATAAGTTTCAACTGATATTTTGCAGTCTTGCCGGTCAGGATGAGGAAATACATTCCCCGGGAAAGGGATTGAATATCCACCACCAGGGTGTTGCCGTTCTTCGTATGCAGCGGATTTAACTTGAGTCCTGAAACCGAAAGGAACTGAAGGTGTATGTCATCCGGATTCAATCCGGCTGGAAGATCAATGAAAGCAAGGTCTGTCGCAGGATTCGGATAAACTTCAAGTTGCGTCAACCCCATGGATTCCTCCTCGGTTCCAACGGGATTTCCCCAAATCTGATAGGCAAATTCGGGATGATCAATAAAAGGATTGCGGTTGTGCTGAATGACATAGAGTGCATTGTTTCGATCCACCTCCTTTACTGAAACGGGATCGGCATTGTTCCAGTGCAGCATCATCTGGAGGGCCCAGGGTTTAAGCTGCGATTTATTAGTCATATCGGTGATGTCCCAGCCTGCATCTTCGGTGTAATACCGGGTTGACATGTAGAAATAGGTGCGGGCAAAATCACCCTTGTATTCATCAAGGGGCTCAAAAACGGTTCCGGAATACCCTGGCCAGCTGCAACTGCCTATTTTACTGCCATTTAGTGAGGTCCATGATGCCGATGAGACTGTTCCGTAAGGGTAATTGCCTCGCTTGCCATTCACATAGCCATCGGTGGGATAAATATGGAATATGTCGGAATTCATGGGAGGGGCATCATTGAACCAGCTCTTGGGCCACGAATGCTCCCTGTTGTAACAGTCGCCCTCACCGCTGTAGTTCCCACACTCCTGACCCATGTAGTAGTGGTAAACATAGGGGGGCGTTCCACCCGGGATGTCGGAATACATGTCCCAAACCACGTTGCCTGGTTTTGCATCGGTAGTGGGGAAAAAACCGGGAATGCCACTGTAGGATATGACGGTGTGACCCTTGATGATATTATGCAGGGTTGATTGCAGTGTAACCCCGGTTTGTCCGTTGGCCGGATCATAATAACCAGGCGGGATTTGAGCAAATGACGGTAATATGAAAAGTAAGGAAAGGATCACCTGGAAAGGGATAATCCACTGACGGATGATTTTTTGATTTTTCAAAGAGGAATTTTTTTGCAAAGATACAAATATCCAGTCCATCATTCTACCGCTCGTTCACCTGTCCACCTGTCCACCTGTCCACCTGCCCACCTGTCCACCTGACCAAATGTCCACCTGCCCACGTGTCCACCTGTCAACCCACTCACCATGTTTCCCAATGGATCTTCTCCGCCCTGAATTTGTCCTTTGGCTGATCAATGCCAATGTGGTGGCCAACCGGAACCACACTGAACGGAATAACGTAGGATGGCAGTTTCAGTATTTTCCTGGCATGATTCTCCCGGTCGGGATAAGGGTACAATGCACTCCAAACCGCTCCCAGTTCCATCGCCTCAGCCGCCAGCAGGATATTCTGCGTGGAGGCCGCTGCATCCTGATACCAAAGATCGGTTGCTCCCTGCTCCAGATCAACAGCGGTATCACCACATACAATGATTGCTGCCCCGGCCTTGAACAACATCTTTGTATAGGGCAATCCGGCTCCCAGTGCATCGAGTATTTTGCGTTCCGTTGCGGCAACAAAGGCCAGTGGCTGCCGGTTTCGCGCCGAAGGAGCCGCCATCCCTGCCTTCAGCAAAACCAATAAGCAGGCTTTTGTTACCGGCTCACCGGTAAAATTCCGTACACTTTTCCGGTTGTGGATGTTTTCAAGGACGATGGAAGTTTTATCAATCATGCGGTATGTTTTTGAATGATAAAAGTATAAATTTTTCGTAATTTTGCACGCCTTTTTAATACATAATCAGGGTAGTTACTGATTGAACTGCCGGATATTGATCACCGGTTTGATGAAATAGAAGCAATGCATAAAAAATACAAAGAGTACAAGAATCTCGACCTGACCAGGATTGGCGATGAAATTCAATCCTACTGGAAGCAGCATGATACATTCGAAAAGAGCCTGAAACTTACGGAAGGTAAACCTCCGTATGTGTTTTATGAAGGTCCGCCGTCAGCCAATGGCATCCCCGGAATCCATCATGTGATGGCCCGTGCCATCAAGGATATTTTTTGCCGGTATAAGACCATGAAGGGTTTTTATGTTAGCCGCAAGGCGGGATGGGATACCCATGGGCTGCCTATCGAGATCGGGGTGGAAAAAAAACTGGGCATCACCAAGGAGGACATCGGCAAGACCATATCCATCGAGGATTATAACAAGGAATGCCGCACGGAAGTGATGAAATACAAGGATCTCTGGGATGACCTGACCATCCGCATGGGTTACTGGCTGAACCTCGACGATCCCTATATCACCTACGAAAACAAATATATCGAGAGCGTCTGGTACCTGCTGGGCAAACTGTATGAGAAAGGGTTGCTCTATAAAGGTTATACCATCCAGCCCTATTCCCCTGCCGCCGGAACCGGCCTCAGCACCCACGAGCTGAATCAGCCCGGCACCTATAAAATGGTGAAGGACAACACCGTGGTTGCCCAGTTTAAGGTGATCCGCAACGAGGATTCAGAGTTCCTGTTCAGCGACCTGTTCGGTGAACTTTATATCCTTGCCTGGACCACCACTCCCTGGACACTTCCATCCAATACCGGACTGGCCATGGGGAAAGATATCACCTATGTGCTGGTCAAAACATTCAATCCCTATACCTTTACCGAGCAAACCGTTGTACTGGCGAAATAACTGTTGCACCAGTATTTCCCTGAAAAGAACAGTCAGCTGGAACTGGAAAACTACCATGAAGGGGATAAGCATATTCCCTACCAGGTGGTTGCTGAATTCCCGGGAAAGGCATTTGAAGGTATCCGTTTTGAACAATTGCTGCCCTATGCCCAACCCGTGGATGGAGATCCCTTCCGCGTGGTGTTGGGTGATTTTGTGACCACCGAGGATGGTACCGGCATTGTGCATATTGCACCCAGTTTCGGCGCCGACGACTTTCGCGTGGGCAAACAGTATGGACTTGGCTCTCTCACCCTGGTTGACAAGCAGGGTAAGTTTACCGAGCAAATGGGCGAATTTGCCGGGCGGTATGTGAAACCGGAATACGACGCCGACTGCATCGCAGGAAACTGTCCGCCGGTAGATA
>CAZPWZ010000240.1:2466-4467 GCA_964590675.1 uncultured Draconibacterium sp. | reverse complement strand
AAGAAACATCACCCGGATAAAGTTGCCCATCTTGGGGATGATATAAAGAAATCAGCCACTGAAAAATTTCAAAAAATAAGCGCTGCATATGAAGAGATTAAGAAGCAGCGTGGCATGAATTAACCAGACGCCCTGTCAGCGTTGGCAGATCCTGTCAGGGTTGCTTCAACTCTTCGAACGAAAGATCCATCAGGCTGAATGATTGCCATCCGGTGAAATCGAAATGCCACCATTCAGAGCCAAAGACCTCAAATCCCTGTTCTTTCATGGCATCGATCAGGATCTGGCGATTCTCTTTGGCAACCGCGGGCAGATCGGCATACGCAGGGTGTGCTTTTTCAGAAAAATCGTCATAGCCTGTCGGCATTTCAAGCTCCATCCCAGTTTTCAGATCAACCAGGCTTACATCAATCGCACATCCGCGGTTGTGCCGGGAGCCTTGTGCAGGTGAAGCCACAAAAAGGGTATCCCTGATGAGGTCGTAAAATAAAATGGTTGCCGAATAGGGTCGGTACGCATCAAAAACTTTCAGCCCCAGTCCTTGTTTCGCGAGTTCCTGCTGTACATTTCCAAGGGCCTGGGCAGCGGGCTGGCGAAGGAAGGCCCTGGCCGATGTATAGACCTTCTTTTTAGTGAAATTATTGTCTGTCGCATAACGGATGTCAAGTTTTATGGATGGAATTGCTTTCTCAAGGTCAACCAACTGGTTGTTTTTATCCTGTTGGCAGGCTTTGTTGTATTCATTCAATGTCCCGATGATCCTGAGATGATATGGATTCTGTTTTTCCGCCTGGGCAAAAACCATCAGGGGAAATAAAAACATGACAACGAATTGCGCGATTATTTTATTCATTGGACTTTTATTATTTTGAGAAAGTGCCTACTTTCGTTGCACCCTGAAGTTGAGGACAAATATATGAAAAACTTGTTGTTTACTCCTGCAAAACTCGGTCCTGTGTTATTGCGCAACCGTTCCATCAGGTCGGCAGCCTTTGAAGGCATGTGTCCCGGGAATAAAGTGTCAACTGACCTCATCAATTATCACGCATCTGTTGCTGCCGGCGGTATCGGCATGACCACGGTGGCCTATGCTTCAATTTCGAGAAGCGGGCTTTCGTTTTCCCACCAGCTTTTAATCACCCGTGACGAGATTCCTGCGATGCGGCGTTTGACGGAAGCGATTCACCGGGAGGGTGCCGCAGCAGCGATCCAGATCGGCCACTGCGGGTTGATGGCCAGGAGATCGATCTCCGGCAAGTGCCTTGCTCCTTCGGGCAGGATCAACCTTTACGGACCAACCTGGCCCAGAAAAATGACCCTTGACGAGATCAGGAATGTTGTAAGGGACTTTGGCATTGCCGCCAGGTGTGTCATGGATGCCGGCTTCGATACCATTGAGGTGCATGCCGGTCATGGAGACCTGATCAGCCAGTTCCTTTCGCCCTACACCAATAAGCGGCATGATGAGTACGGCGGTTCATTTGCCAACCGCTGCCGCTTTATGATCGACGTCATCAGGGAGGTGATGCTGGCCGTGTCGCCGAAGATGGCCGTCGTGGTCAAAATGAACCTCCGGGATGGTGTTAAAGGAGGAATGGAGCTGGATGAGGCGCTTGAAGTTGCCGGGCTTCTGGAAAGCGAGGGGGTGGATGGCCTGGTGTTATCAGGCGGTTTCGTGTCGAAGGCTCCCATGTATGTGATGCGCGGCAGCATGCCGGTAAAAGTGATGGCCCATTATATTAAAAATCCGTGGATGAAGTTCGGGGTTCGTTATTTCGGCAGCTGCCTCATCAAACCGGAACCTTTTACCGAGGCTTATTTCCTGGAAGATGCCCTTAAGGTCAGGTCACGGGTGGCTTTGCCGCTGATTTTCGTCGGTGGATTGAAATCACGGGGAATCATTGAAGATATTTTAGATAAAGGATTCGAATTTGTCCAGATGGCGAGGGTGCTGATTCATGATCCCGGATTCATCAATAAGCTGCGCACGGGTGAAATTAC
>CAZPWZ010000240.1:0-2456 GCA_964590675.1 uncultured Draconibacterium sp. | reverse complement strand
CCCCCAGGGGTTACCAACTTCGAAGGCGACGTGCTGCCTCGGATACGATGGTGTGGTATAATAATTCATGCCCATGAAGCTGGCATTGAAATGGGTGGATGAAAAGAAGAAACGCGCCCGCTGGATTTTCAGGTTGATAAAAACATCCATATACAGGTAGTTCCCGATTTCCTGCTGGTCCTGGAGATAGAAAGTCCTGGTGGCAGGGTTATATTTATCGGCAAAGTACATCGTATTATAGAAGAAGTTAAGCCCGGGTTGCAGGATTGCCGCTCCTTTGAACAGCGGTTGGGTATAGTAAACAGCAAGGTTGCCAAGGAAGGCAGGCAGATGCAGCACTGAAGTTCCCTGAACCGTTTGGTATGCCAGCTGGGTTTTGAACCGGAACCGCCAGATACTGACATTTCCGTTCAGGTAAATATAAACATGCCCGAATTCACTGTCGTACTGGAGTGGCTTCCTGTCTGGGCCCATATAAACATAGTGGTTGATCCGGCTGATATTGACACCCGTTTCCAGGAATTTCCATGCATAATTGAATCCCCCGGAGATGACACCCTGTTTTTGCCAGGTCGTATCCCATTGAAAACTATTTCCAAGGTAATGCCCATAAAACCAACCTGGCTGTTGAAATGCATAATTTCCGGAAAGTGATAAAATACCGGCATTCTTATCCTGGCGTCCCAGGATGGTGGAGAGTTTTACACGCAGGCTCATATCTCCTTCATTGTAATCACCCAGCACGTAATCGCCCCTTGCTTCGAGCCGAAGACTTGAGAATGGATTAAAGTCGATCTCTGCATGTGGGATGAACTGCTGGAAATAATTCTTTACACCATGGATGTAGACTTCCGAATACTGCTGCCTGAGACCGGCATTGATCTGAAAGACCCGTGGTTTGTTATCAGGACGGAAACTGGGATTCGACCATACAATATCATTGACGATCTTTTTCAAAGTAAGTGAATCCACAGTACTGATGGAATCGAGGATGGGAGGGGGGTAAAAGGCACTATCGATCTGGTTATCGATATAATTCTGGATCTGGCGGTTATATTGGAAAGAATAGGTCAATCTACCCAGGTCGATCCTTTTCCTTTTTCCCGGCGTAGTATCTTTGTCATCGCGCGTATGGCGCGTCAGGTCGAAATAGTGTTTCATGAAAAAACCGGATTCCCTGATCCGGTTTTGAGCTGCATCAAGGTTAACGGGTATTACCGCCCGGTTTGATTCAATATTTTGTTCAAATAAGCTGTCATATTTGAGGCCTCCGTTTTCGTAATTCTTAAGGCGGCTGATGGTGAAATTGGCTATAACGCCATATCGTTTATTCTTTGTAAAGTATTGCGAAGTGAGAACGAAATTGACGTGGTTGGCTTTTTGGCGTGTATAAGCCCCTGGGGCGCTCATGACCTTGAAATCGAAGCCCAGGTTAAAACTCCGGTAGATGTTGCGGCTGAAGATGGCGTGGAAGGTCTGTTCCTTTTTAGCTCCCTGGTTATACGACAGTTCAGTATAAGTTTTAACGACTTTATAATACTTTACGCTGTCGTTTTGATAGAGGTATTGGTCGAAACTATGAATGCCATAGTCGAACCCACTTTCCCTGATGACTGGAAATGACGTGAGGGAGCGATAAGCAGAGCCGATATTTCCAAGGGTAGCATAAAACCGGTCATGTTTATAGAGCGGATCATAATTCTGGAATCCGGTGATGGCGGTATCATTTTGATGTAAACGAAGCAATCCAATCTTTTCGAAGTCACTGTAAAAAAAGGTGACTGCTGTAGAGTCGCGACTTTTTTTAATTGAATCGAGCCGGATCTGGTTTGAGATGATCTGTTCAGGAGTAAGGGTTTTAGTAACTGAAGAGCGTTTCTTTTTCTTGTCGGTTTTTGCGGAGTCAGTTTTTTTTGCAACGGTATCCCTGATCTGTGATATTGTATCTGGCAGGCGGGAGGTTGAATCCACCGGCTGAGCTTTTCCATTCAGGCTGGTGAGCAGCAGCGCCAGGGGGAGCAGGAGAAGAACAAGGTAGATTTTAGGATGCATCCGGGGATTAAAAGTTGAGGATAAAGGTACGGAAAAAATGGAGTTAGGGGAGGGGAGGGCAAAAAAAAACCCAGCGGTTAGGCTGGGTTTAAAAAAGATCGGCGACGACATACTCTCCCACAAAAACTGCAGTACCATCTGCGCAAGTGGGCTTAACGACTCTGTTCGGAAAGGGAAGAGGTGAACACCACTGCTATAGTCACCGTAAGATCTTGAATACGATTTGACATATAGAGAAAGAAAACACAACAATTAATTAAAAGTTTGTCATAGAAGAAAGCTTACGGGTAATTAGTACTACTCGGCTTTGACATTACTGCCTTTATACCTGTAGCCTATCAACGTCGTGGTCTACAACGACCCTTAAAGGAAGCCTCATCTTGGGCTGAGTTTCGCGCTTAGAT
>CAZPWZ010000239.1:0-4468 GCA_964590675.1 uncultured Draconibacterium sp. | reverse complement strand
CAGGATCATTGTCAACATCGATATCCGGATCAACGCCATATCCTTCGATGATCCAGTTTTTGCCTTCCGTATCGTAAGGGGCAAATTCAGGGCGCATAAGCTGACCGCCATCAATGAACGGCAGGCTGCCGCGGATGCCGACTACACCGCCCCAGGTCCGCTTTCCAATGGCCTTGCCGATCTTCATTTTCTTGAACTGGTAAGGGAAGAGGTCGCCATCGGAAGCTGAATAGTTGTCGATGAGGATGCATTTCGGTCCCCACTGCATCTCGAGGCGCCCGGGGGCAGCTTCGGTATTGCGGGCCATATTGATCATGGTCATCTCACGGTTAAGGCGTTCAATGATCATGGGTGATACATTGCCACCTCCATTGCCGCGGTCGTCGATGATCAGCGCACGCTTTGCCAGCTGGGGATAGAAGTGCTTCACAAATTCATTGAGACCCTCCACGCCCATATCCGGAATATGAATATAACCGATTTCGCCATTGGAGGCATCGGTTACCTTTTTAATGTTGTTTTGAACCCAGTTGTAGTAATACAAACCGGCTTCATTGTCAGTGGGAACTACGATCACTTTCCGCGCGCCGGTCTCGGAAGCGGTGCCGTTGAGTGTGAGCTCAACCTGCACGCCGGCCTTGTTAACCAGCGCCTCGTTGATGTCGTTCATCTCCTTTGTGGATTTTCCGTTGATGGCGATGATGAAATCTCCTTCCTTCGCGTCCACGCCAAGTTCAGTGAGTGGCTAGCGGGCTTCCGAAGTCCAGTTTTCGCCCTTCATGATCCTGTCAATCCTGTAATAACCTGAACCGTCGCGGCTGATCCTGGCTCCAAGCAATCCCATTTTGATACGTGCCGGGGCAGGTTTATCACCGCCGCTGACATACGAGTGACCAATGCTGATCTCGCCGATCATCTCGCCAATGATGTAATTGAGGTCGTTGCGGTTATTGACATGGGCTAACAGCGGCTGGTACTTTTTCTGGATATTTTCCCAGTTTGCACCCTGCATGTTCGGTGCATAAAGGAAATACTTCATCTGGCGCCATGATTCATTGTATATCTGCGCCCACTCCAATTTGAGATCGACCATCAGCTTCATGTTCGAAAGATCGGCCCAGTCCTTCACTTCAATTTTCCCGCCCTTCGGAAGGTCAACTACCCCGTACTTGCCATTGCTGCTGACCACCATTTTTTTTGTATCGGCAGAAATTTCGTAGTTATTGAAATCACCCAGGTTCGATTCCTTGCGGTCCTTGAGGTTAAAGGTCATCAAGCCGCCACCGCCACGGCCTCCGCGTCCGCCCTTGATGTAATAAACATTTTCTCCAATGCAGCTCACGCCAAAATAGGTTCCGGCATCAACCGGCAGGGCCACAATGCGATCGATGATGCCGTCAAGATCAATTTTAACAGTTACATCTTTCTTATCTCCATCCTTTTTGGCATCTCCATCTTTTTTGGCATCTCCATTTTTTTTGGCATCATTCTCCTTTTTATCATCCTTTTTCTCTGCGTTATCATCCTTTTTCTCCTCCTTTGTAACGGCCACCTCATCGTTCTCAGGAGCGAAGGGGTTAGGTGTTGCCTTGGCGAGGGTCACAAAGTAGACCTTGGTCATGTCGGAATAGGAGTGGTTCCATTCAGTCCAGCTGTAGGTTGGGTTAAAATCGCGGCTGGAGGTGAAGAACAGGTACTTGCCATCGCTGCTGAAAGCTCCGCCACCTGCATCATACCAGGTATCGGTGACCGGTGTTTTTGATTTCGATACCAGATCGTAGAGAAAGATCCGCGATGTAATGCGGCGGTCGGGCATGGTATACACGATCCATTTGCTGTCGGGCGACCAGTTGTAATCGTTGAATTCCCAGCTTTTTGCCTGGTCAACGAGGGTAACGTTCTTTGAGTCGATATCAACATACTGCAGGCGCAGCATCTTATCGGCCCAGAGCAGTTTTTTGCTGTCGGGCGACCAGATAACCGAGTACTTGTAAGTATCCGCGTTTTTGGTGATCTGGACGGGGTCACCGGTTCCATCCTGGTTCCGGAGGTAAATCTCATCCTCACCGGTTTGATCAGAAATGTATGCAATGTATTGTCCGTCGGGCGACCAGGCCACATCCCGGTCGTGGACGCCGGGTGTATTGGTGAGGTTCTTGGTGATGCCGCTTTTTGCGGGAACCGTCCATATATCGCCGCGGGCTCCAAGTGCCAGACGTTTGCCATCGGAGGCAAGGGAGAATGTATTGATGAATTTGCCTGCATCCTTCATCTGGCTGCGCCCGGTGATAAAATCGTTGGCAATGCGAACCGTGACTTTCTGGGTCTTCTGGGAGGCGAGGTCGAAGGTATATATGAAGCCTCCGTTTTCGAACACGATGGCATTATCTCCCAAGGATGGGAACTTGACATCAAATTCTCTGAAATCGGTCACCTTTTTGGTTTCCTTCGTTTTCAGGTCATAGGAGTAAAGGTTGGTAGGGCGTTCGCGCTCCGAGACAAAATAGATCTTGTCGCCGCTCCACATCGGGAACATATCCTGGAAGATATTGCTGGTAACCTGTTCGGTTTGTTTGGTCTTGAAATCATAGATCCAGATGTCATCTGCCATTCCGCCTTTATAGTATTTCCAGGTGCGGAATTCGCGGAAAACCCGGTTGTAGGCCAGCTTTGACTTGTCGGGTGAAAAAGAGCAGAATCCGCCACAGGGAAGGGGGAGCTCTTCTGAAAGTCCACCTTTAGTATTGGCCACGAAAAGCTGTCCCTTGAAGTCGTTGAAGGTTTGCTTACGTGAGCGGTAAACGATATTCTCATTGTCCTTCCAGGTCATCACGATATTGTTGGGACCCATGCGGTCGGATATATCATCACGCCCGAGTGTTGCCGTGTAGGTCAGCCGCCTGGGAGATCCACCTTCAGCGGGAATCACAAAGACCTCCGTGTTTCCGTCGTACTGCCCGGTGAAGGCAATCTGTTTTCCGTCGGGCGAAAAACGGGCGAACATTTCATAACCGCTTTCATCGTTTGTGAGTTTGCGGGCCAGCCCACCTGCCTTGTCAACGGTATACAAATCACCGGCATAGGTGAATACAACCTGGTTCCCATGGATGGCCGGAAACCTTAACAAACGTGCTTCATCCTGGGCCATGGCGACGCCAAACATAAGCAGCAAGGTAAAAGTGAGAGTCAGTTTTTTCATGATTTTTAATTTAGGATAAGATTTCATAGAGGGAACAAAAATATTGAGAATATCATCGCGGGCTCCATTATTTCGATAACCGATACCAATTACTCGATAATGTCCGATCCGGAACCTATCAATATTAACAGTTTTGGCATCTGTACGTCCTGCAGGACCGGACCGTTGTTTGTATCGCTGCGGGCTCATCCTGCCATACATATGGAGTAGCTGGGGGACAAAAATCAAATTCCATTTGGATCGAAGAATCCTTGAGTTTGGAGCAGAGGCTCTTCAAATAATGTCCGGAAAATGGATTATTGGCTGCATTCCATGTAGTAAACCTGGATATTTGTATGTATTTTTGATTCACTGTTTAAACAAGATTTTTTATGGTCAGACAAATTACAATCTCTGCAATACTTCTCATCGCAGCTTCTTTTTTATTCAGTCTCCAGGGATGTTCGGAGAAAGAGGAGACGCCTGCTGATCCTGTTGTCTCGATTCCCCTTCTGACCACTGCTGCAGTGACCTCAATCAGCCAGACGTCAGCAACCTGCGGAGGGAATGTCACATCTGATGGCGGGGCTGCCGTTACTTCCCGCGGGATATGCCTGAGCTGGACACCCGGTTTTGAAAAGTATGACATGTATCCTGCTGCCGGAACAGGGATTGGCAATTTCGAGTGCCAGATCACGGACCTTACCCCCGATTTTTTGTATTATGCAAGGGCATTCGCAGTCAACAGCAAGGGAACAGCTTACGGAAATGTTCAGTCATTTAAAACCCTGAAAATTATTGTCGATTCAGTTTCAGACATTGATGGGAATGTATACCATGTGGTTAAGACCGGGGCACAGTCATGGCTGAGGGAGAACCTGCGTGTGACCAAATACCGCAACGGGGATCCGATTCCCAAAGTGACTGTTGATGCTTTATGGAAAAACCTGGTTACTGGCGCGTATTGTGTTTATGATAACCAGGATGTAAATGGCTCCGTTTACGGCAATTTGTATAACTTGCATGCTTTGGCCGACTGCCGCGGCCTATGCCCTGCCGGATGGCATGTTCCTTCCGATTCCGAATGGGCGGCAATGGGAGTCATTCTTGGTGGTAACAATATCGCAGGAGGCCCCATGAAATCGACCGGGACCATCGAGGGCGGGAGCGGACTCTGGTTTGCCCCAAACACAGGAGCAACCAATTCCAGCGGGTTTACGGGGTTGCCGGGAGGGTACAGGATCAATTACGGTAATTATTATTCCATGGGAAACGTGGGTAATTTCTGGT
>CAZPWZ010000238.1:0-4505 GCA_964590675.1 uncultured Draconibacterium sp. | reverse complement strand
TCGCCCGGCTGCGGGGCCTCGGTGGCGGTGTTCGACGGGGTGTACATGTTCTGGACCAGCGTCAAGCCATAATAATTAGTCCCCGAACCCCAATAGGGAACCATCAGTTTACCCAGTGGATTCATCTGCAGGCCTGGCGTAATCAGGTCAATCCGGATACCATTCGTGAAAAAGCGGTCAGTGTAATCGAGGATGTCATTGTCAAAATTGACCTGGAGGAACGATTCGCGGCTCAGTGTGATCATGGTCGGAAACTTTTGATTGGCGACCGGCGATTCGAGGAACTGCCTGCTTACCGGTTCATTCAGGTCGATTTCAATGCCTGCCGATCTCAGGTAATTCAGGCGCAGGATGCGAAGTGAGTCTCCGTTTAATCGATTGGCAGCAGCACTGTCCCCGGGAAATACCGCTTCAATTTTCCTTGCCTTTTTTTTGGAAACCTTCCGGTGACTCACTGTTTTTCTTTGCAGCAAGGAATCAATAAAACCGGTATAGTGTTGTTTTTGTGGAGGTTGAATTGTCTTTAGTCCCGCTTGATCCACGCGAGCCGGTGCAAACCCGGAAGGGGCTTCAGCCACTTTGGTGCAATGACTGAAAATCAGCAGCAGGAAAAAAAAAGCAATACCTTGTCTCATTACGGATGCAAAGGTAATCAAATACTATTTTTATTAAATTTACACTACCCAATCCACATGAAAAAGCTGATACTGATATTATTCCTGTTTTCGATTCCGGCGGCTCTTTTTTCCCAGAAGACCATGATGATTGAGAAATTGGGAACATCAAGAAAATACTTTTATCATACCGGGGATTATGTGAAACTCAGGGTTTCCAAACAGGACACACTGCTGAAGGGAAAACTATGGTTTATCAAGGACAGCCTGATCTCGGTCGCAGAGCTGCGTCCGTTTGATGTGCATCTCGGGGATATCGGCTCCGTTTATAAGCAGTTTGGCTTCCCAAAACGGTTTGGTGCATATCTTGGAGCTTTTGGGGTAGGCATTTTTGCCGTTATAGCCACCAACCACCTGATCAATAACGAGCAGGTCTTTACAGCCGACATGTTCATCATATCGGGAGCATTCATCGGGGGGAGCATCATCTCCTTCTCCCTTTCTCAAAAGCGATGCAAAATCGGTAACCGGTGGAAAATTAAAGTCCTGGATTTTCCCTTGAATTGAAACTCAGACCGACAGCATATCCTTTATGATGCAGGTCATCTTGGGTTCAACCGCGCTGGCTGCATTGATCACATGCTTATGGGTGATTTCGACAATTTTCCCGGGAACACCAAGGTCGGATATGATGGATACGGCAAAACATTTTAATCCCATATGGCGGGCCGCAATCACCTCAGGAACAGTCGACATTCCCACCGCATCGGCGCCGATCGCACGGATGTATTTATATTCTGCCGGCGTTTCATAGGTCGGACCTGAAACCGCCGCGTAAACTCCCCGCTGCAGTTTTATGCCATGTTTTCCCGCGATCGCAAAGGCCTGTTCGATCATCGTGGGGTCATAGGCATGGCCCATGTCAGGAAACCTTGTACCAATCTCATCCTCATTTTGGCCGATCAGTGGATTATCCTTCATCAGGTTGATGTGATCATCAATGACCATGATATCTCCGACTTCAAAATCGGGATTCACTCCGCCACTGGCATTCGAGAGGATCAGGCTCTTGATGCCCAGGAATTTCATAACCCTCACCGGGAAGGTGATTTCCTGCATGGTGTAGCCTTCATAGTAATGGAACCGGCCCTGCATGGCAACGATGTTAACGCCGTTCATGGTACCGAAAATAAGCTGCCCGTGATGACCATCTACCGTTGAAACCGGGAAATTGGGGATAAACTCGTATGGAAATGAATGTTGTGCTTCGATTTCACTCACCAGCCCGCCTAATCCGGTACCCAGGATAATTCCGATCTCCGGTTTTTGTGAAATCCTGCTTTCAAGGTATTCAATGGTCTCCTTTATTTTTTTTAACATAGGTAATAATCTCATTATTAAATGATTCTTTGTCTGTCCCGTGAAAATCGATCTCCATGGGCACGTAAAATAACGGCAGGTTGTGCAACTTAGTGCCCAACTCGGGAGTTTTCAGCCGCATCATGTCCTTTTCGGTTGTAATGATAATTTTTTTCTGGGTGGGCAGGTCATGGTACTTCTTGATGATCTCATCGATATCCTTGTCCTTGTAAGGATGATGATCAGGATACTTCATCACCACCAGTTCACTGCATAACCTTGAGAGATGTTCCCGGAGGGGATAATCGTTTGCAATTCCGGTAAACAGGAGGATGTTGGTCACCTTCTGCGGAAATGTAAAACCCGCTTTTTCATATGCCGGGATGGGATCATTGTATGTGATGTATGAAAAATATACCCGCTGATGACCGGCCGGTTTCATCTCTTCTAAAATTCTGCGCCGGGTGATGGGGGAGAAGATCTTTGGTGTTTTGGTGACAATGATGATATCGGCCCTTCTCGCGCCAGATCGGAATTCACGCAAGGTTCCGGATGGCAAGACGTAGTCTTCCATATACAGCCGGTGATAATCAGTCAGCAGGATGGAAATACCCGCCTTTACATACCGGTGCTGGAAAGCATCGTCGAGCAGGATCGCATCCAGATCAGGGTGCTTCTGCAATAAAAACTGTATCCCGCGCCTGCGCCGTTCATCAACAGCCACTGTGATCCCCTGGAATTTTTCCAGGAACTGCATCGGCTCATCACCGATATTTTTCACATCCGGTTGCTCCGATCCCAGGATGAATCCCCTGCTTTTCCTCCCATAACCGCGACTCAGTGTAGCCACGTGCATGGGCGGGGTCAGGAGTTTGATAATGTATTCAATATGAGGCGTTTTACCTGTGCCGCCGTAGGTGAGATTGCCAACGGAAATAACCGGTTTGTCGAACCTGGCCGATGGCAGTACCCCCAGGTTGAATAACAAATTCCTGGCCTGCATTACCAGGCCGTAAACCAGTGATAGTGGATATAAAATAATCTGCAGGAGCCTTGTCATAATTGAAACTCCTAAATTATTAAAAATATCGACCCGCAAGTTACTTACAGGAAAATTTCAACCTAACAATGAAGGAAGTTGTTCGGACCCCTGTCAAAAAAGCGCTTTCTCTTTTGAAAGGTACTTGACATTCTTGATCAGTTCGGCAATGCCAAAGTCGAGTTTACTGGTCTTAACAATGTAATCGGATGCTCCGGCATCTAACAACCTGACTGCAAGTATAGGATCGTCGGAAGAGGAAAAGAAGATAATTTTAATGGAGGATGACAATGCCTTTACCCCATGTAAAAAGTCAAAACCGATTTGATCGCCGGGATTGTAATCGGTAATTAAAAATTCGGGTATCAGGTTTTTCTGTAAACGATAGATACACTCATCCCCCGACTGAAATGTATGAACATTAAAGAACTTGTTTATGTTCAAATGGTATTTGATCAGGCTTCGGTGTATCGGATTTTTATCCACTACAAAAACAATCGGTGTTTTCATTAACCCTTATTTTTTGTGTTGAGTTAACAAAATTTGTAATTTTTGAAGCGTAAATCAGCGGGTTAAGTTTAAACTTGTCAACAATTTATGAACAAGGTGGCCGGCCCTTTTATCCTGGAAATGTGTATCTTTGGATTCCGAAAAAATATCTTGCATGCTGATCTCAGACATAACTTTATACCTCGAATCAATTTCACCCCTGGCCTACCAGGAAGAATATGATAATTGCGGACTTTTGGTTGGTGATTCCGGCACGGAGTTTCACAAAGCCCTGCTCTGTCTCGATCTCACCGAAGAGGTGATGGATGAAGCGGTACGCCTTCACTGCAACCTGGTAATTTCCCACCACCCGTTTATCTTCAGGGGATTAAAAAAACTTTTACCGGGAATGCCCGAAACAGCCATCCTGAAGATGGCGCTGGTCAATAACATATGCCTGTACGCGATTCATACCAACCTGGATAATACGCTTGGCGGGCTGAATGCTTTTGTCTTATCCAGGCTCGGAATGAAAAATTTCAGCATACTGAGTCCAAAACCCGGATTGCTCTCGAAACTTGCTGTTTTTTGCCCGGTCGGACATGCCGAAAAGGTGCGCACTGCGCTGTTTGATGCCGGTGCCGGCCATATAGGGGAATATGATTGCTGCAGCTATAATATTGAAGGTGAGGGAACCTTCAGGGCCTCCGGCCTTGCCAATCCATTTGTGGGTGGAAAAAACAGCATCCATTTTGAAAAGGAGACCAGGATCGAGGTTATTTTTCCACGTTATCTTGAAGATGTTATACTGAAGTCACTGAAGGCAAACCATCCCTACGAAGAGGTGGCTTATGATATTTATCCCATTGAAAATACCCTCGCCCAGTCCGGCGCCGGGATCATCGGTGAATTTGAAAAGCCTGTGGATGAATTGGAATTCCTTCGCTTGATAAAGGATCGCCTCGGGGTTCCTGTGATCCGGCACACGGCGCTTCGCTCATCAG
>CAZPWZ010000237.1:0-4519 GCA_964590675.1 uncultured Draconibacterium sp. | reverse complement strand
TTCCCCTGAAAAAGTCTGCAAAATTAAAAATTAATTTGATGAATACCAAATACCTAATTCCTTCTATCTTTGTGCTAATCTTTGAAACCCTAAACCTGATGTGCTTATGATCAACCAATTGATAACAAAAATGCTCCCGTTAATGCCCAAAAAACTGGTGTGGATATTTTCACGCAAATATATAGCGGGGGAGACAATGGATGATGCAATCCGTGTTTGCCGTGCATTAAATGCCCAAAAGGTAAAAATCACCATCGACCTCCTGGGAGAATTTATCACCCGGCTCGACGAAGCTGCAGCGAATAAAAATGCCTACCTGGAGATCATCGAACGGATTGAAAAAGAGAAGATTGACGGTAACTATTCGCTAAAACCAACCAGTTTCGGTTTGCTGATCGATCGTGAAGTTTGTTACCGGAACATCCGGGAGATTGTTGCAAAATCAGCATCTTATGGGAATTTCGTAAGGATTGACATGGAGGATTCGCAATGTGTCGACCTGGAGATCGACCTGTTCAGAAAGCTGCACAAGGAATTTCCCAAAAATGTAGGCCTGGTATTGCAGGCTTATATGAGGCGTACACTGCAGGATATGAAAGACATGCACGATCTGCATGATGCGGCCGCCCCTTTGAATTTCCGTTTGTGTAAAGGAATTTACGTTGAACCCGAAGCAATCGCTTTTAAAAAATACCAGGAAATCAACGATCACTACCTCGAAGACCTGGAGTATATGTTTCAGCAGGGACTGTATCCCGGTATTGCCACCCATGATAAACCGCTGGTGGAAGGCGCCTACAGGCTGATTGAAAAATACAATGTTCCAAAGAACATGTATGAGTTCCAGATGCTCTATGGCGTAACACCCGACCTGAGACAATCTATTGTAGACAAAGGCCACAAAATGCGGGTTTATGTCCCCTTTGGAAAAGAATGGTTTGGATACTCAACACGCCGTTTGAAGGAGAATCCCAAGATGGCGACGCATATCATCAAGGCGTTGTTTATAAGGGGATGATGTGCTAATGTGCTGATGTGCTGATGTGGTGATGTGCTAATGATACTGACACTAAATTGATCTTTAAGAATAGGATTTCAATGTTTGGTAAAATTAAAAATTCCAAAGAAATGAAAACTCTATTTTTTCGTTCGTTGACAGGATTATCCCTGTTCGTTTTGATCTTTGTGTCGTGCCAACCAAAGGAGGCCTGCAAATTAACCGCAGCAGAAAAACAGGTAGTTTCCAAAGAAGTTGAAACTGTAGTAAGGAATTTTCTAAACGCGGAAACCCTGAGTTACGAAACCCACACCGGTTTGAGGGCCAATCAGCCAGGCTATGTAATGGGCGGTGAAGGACAAATAAAGTATCGATCGTTTGCCGAATACCAGTCAGCCGTGAAGACAGCATTTAGCGGAATCCAAAGATTTACTGAGATGCATATTGTCGAACTTCATGTTTATCCGCTTTCGAAGGATGCAGCCACCTGTACTACCTTGTTTAAAAGCAAGTTTTTAACGACCGCGGGCGATACCTTAATCGACAACGGGTGTTGGACATTCGTTTTTAAAAAGTTTGATAATGAATGGAAAGTGGTTCAGGAAAATGGCACACATACAACGGATTAAAATCCATGTATTCCCAAGTTTGCAAAAAAGTTGTTTTGGCTAATACGCTATGATGATAAAAAAATGAAACATTTACTTATATTAATAAATTACGGTTGCCAATAAACACGCGGTATATACAATTTTATTGAGTAGATTTCTTTGATGTAAAGATAATCTTAGACAACAACTTTTTTAAAACAATGATTTTTTCAATAAGCTGATCTGCTGAAGGATATGATTGTGATTGGTTACAAAGCATGAGCCAGTATTCAGTCTCGTCTGCCTCCTTTGCTGCTATCTTCATTTTATGAATGAAATCCACTTTACTTTCAGCACTTTGAGCTTCCCGGATGTTTGCCCCCACAGACGTTCCTGATTTAAGTAACTGCTGTGAAATCACATACCTCCTCTTCGTTTCAAGTAATTCACAATAGACGATAATCTCCAGAGAAAATTCAAAAGACAATTCCAGAATTATATTTCCCCTTTCCATTTGATGACTTATCCAACAACCATAAAACCCATTGCCACAAAATTCATCAACATATCAACATATCAGCACCTCTGCACATTTTCACATTATCTCATCAGCACATCAGCACATCAGCACATTATCTCATCAGCACATCAGCACATTATCCCATCAGCACATTATCTCATCAGCACATTATCACATCACCACATTATCACATCACCACATTCGTTTATTTAAACGCCTTCTCCAGCATCCCGTCCCCGGTGAGTTTCAGCCGGTCAAAATAAGCCGGGGCGGGTTTTCCAAGCAGCTTATCAACATACATCTTTGCGAGGTACTGGCCCAGCATAAATCCTTGGCCGCGCAAGCCGAGGAATAGTCCGAGTTCAGGATCGATGATCATGCGGGGTTCAACATAATACCCGGCCCACACTGCCTGGAACCCGACCGAAGAGAGCTCCGGAATCCAGTTGGTGAAAATTTCCGATGCAATTTCAACAAAGTCCTGTGAATTGATTTTAATGTTCTTGTCAGCCTCCATCGATTCAATGGCAGGAGAAGCGCAGCCTATGATCTGTCCTGTTTCGGCCAGCTGCTGCCCGTAAACTGCCGTAAAGCCCTTGTAACGCCTGCGGTCGATCAGCATTGGCAATGGCATGCCATTCTTGCCCAGCATGGGAAGGCGCCGGGTAATGAAGGCCTGGTGCCTGACAGGGAAAAGCCCGGTTTCGATATTAAGTTGCCTGGCGAACTTTTCTCCTTCGGGACCCAGTGCATTGATAAAAATTTCGGTTACATATTCAACATACTGGCGCTGATGGTTCTGCACAAGCACGTGATACAGGCCGGCTTCCTTGTATACGTCAATCAGTTTGCAATCCTCTTCAACCCGGCCGCCCTTGTCAATGCCGATCCGGCGGATCAGGTCGATAACCCGGCCCGGCGTGGCCTGCCAGCAGTCGCGGGTAACCAGGGCCGACTGATATGTTGTAAGGCGCGGGTTTATATTGGGGGATATTTCCTTGGCGAAATCCTTTGGTTCAACCATATAGGCATCCGACCATGACATTGATTCAACCAGCGCCCGGTACATTGATTCATCATGGGCAAAGGTCACATAAAGGATGGGGCGGTAGTCGATATTATGGATCTGCTGAAGGTCCTTGAATATTTCGTGATTATGGGTAGCGATGTCAGACAGCTCGGGAAGCGAAAAATTAGGGCGCCCCCCGGCAATATTCCGCCATGATGCACCACGCCCGTAATTCAGCAGCACCGGCTCCATTCCTGCCTCTCCAAGGTACCGGAACAGTGCACTGCCGCCGATACCTCCGCCGGCAACCAGCGATTTCACGCTGACCTTCAAGGGTGCCTTCCCGTTTACGCTGGTAATCACCTGTTCATGAACCAGCCGGGGATAAAGTTCGCCCATGGATACCTGGTTTGAAAGCGGTCCCCGGGGGGTGGGTTCTCCGACAATGGAAATCCCGGATCCGGAAAGCGTTGACTTCAACCGCTTTATGCAACGTTTTCCGCGACAGGCTCCCATCCCGAGCCGGGTGGTATGTTTCACCTCGTCAACCGAAATAAACTTTCGGTCACCGATGGTTTCAAGCACCTCATCCATGGTCACATCATCACAATGACAAACGTAGGTGGTTTCTTTGGGTTCCAGGGTATAAGGCTTGAATTCAACCGGGGATGGGTAATTCTCCTTAACGATGAATCCCCGAACAGTACTTAAGTCCTCCCCATGCAAGGAAGTTGAGCGAATTCGGGCGATATTTGTTTTATTGGGTTTGCGAAGAACTTTATCCACAATACCCTCACCCAGTTTTTTCCCCTGGTTGTCGACCAGGTAGCATTCAGATTTTTCCGCCACTTCATACTCGATAGGCAGAAAAAGCCAGTCCTTCTTAATATTATATCCAAAAATAGCCAGCCCGGGACATTGATATACACAGTCCATGCAGCCGATACATTTCCGGAAATCGATTTCAGGCACAGTGCTGGTCGATGATTTGGTGATGGCGCCATGGGGGCATGCGAAGGCACATGGATTACAGGCAAAGCCATACAGGCAGTCGATGAGGACAAACCCCTTTTCGGCCATCCTTTCCGGAGAGGGCATAAACGGCTCAGGAATGACCCTGACAGGGTGCTGCTGCGAATCGATATATTCCTTTGAAAGGGCCAGGTAGTCGTCATAATTGTAGCGTTCACCCATCTCCTGCAGCACGTCAAAGGCAGCCTGCCTGCCGCGGAGAACGGCACTGGTACCCTCCCCGATCCGGATGGCATCACCTGCGCCAAAGCAACGCCGGCCAAATATTTCATTGCCCTTGATCAAAAGCTGGTCATCCTGGACGAGCCCTGTGCAAATATTGATGGCATCAAAACCATCGATGATCTTTTCGGTACCGGGGCTGGGTTTAA
>CAZPWZ010000236.1:0-4521 GCA_964590675.1 uncultured Draconibacterium sp. | reverse complement strand
AAACCGGTGATCTTTGCCACCGTGGCCAATCCCTTCATCATCGGCGCGGGAAAATCACCCACCGACCATCCGCCCAATGTTACCGGGATTTATGGCCCTTCCACCATCGGGGAGCTGCTTGATGTCTTCAGGCAAATGTATCCCGGGAAGGTAAATATCGGGACCATCTATAATCCGGCCTATCCCAATTCCATGTCGAACCTGAAAGATCTCAAAAAGGCATTGAACGGAGATCCGGACATTGCACTATCCGAGGTGACGATTTCGGGTTCCAACGACGTTTACCAGGCGGCTCTGGCGTTATCATCCAAAAAGATCGATGCTTTCGTGCTGATCAATGACATTACGGTGTTCAATTCATTCGAATCGGTTGTCAGGATTTCTAAAAACAATCGCATCCCGATTTTTACCTGTGATGCTGAACGGTTGAAAAACGGGGCCCTGATCGTCTATGGATATGAATACTTTGTGAGCGGCATGCAGGCTGCGCATCTCATCGACCGTGTCATCCGCGGGGAGAGTACCGCGAATATCCCGTTCGAGAAATATAAAATAGTCACTTTCGGGGTTAATTACGATGTGGCGAAGGAACTCGGAATTCAGATCCCTTCATCAATACAGGCTGCCTCCGGTGCCTCAGTGAAGGATGGGGTATTAACGAAGCTGAATTAATCTCAATCACATGAATATGATCAGGATTAGTAATCTCGAAAAGATTTTTAACCAGGGATCACTCGATCAGCTTACGGCCCTCAAGGATATTAATGTTGATATTGCTGAACATGAGTTTGTTACGATCATTGGAACCAATGGATCGGGAAAATCAACGTTGCTGAATACCATCGCCGGGAATATCAGGCCCGACAAGGGGACAATAGAGATCGGCGGCAGGGATGTGACCAGTAAAATGGATTTTGAGCGGGCCAAAGATATTTCCAGGGTCTTTCAAAATCCCTATTCAGGGACGGCCCCTGGCATGACGATCGCGGAAAACCTGCTGATGGCCTGGTTCCGGGGCCGTAAGCGCTATCCGGCGATCAGTTTGAACGGAACCATGAAAAACCAGTTTCGCAGTCAACTCGCCTCGCTCGATATGCAGCTCGAAGGCCGTCTTGAAAACCTCATGGGAACCCTTTCAGGGGGTCAGCGCCAGGCCATTACCCTGCTGATGGCTGTATTGCAAACACCGAAAGTGTTACTTCTTGATGAGCATACGGCCGCACTTGACCCGAAAACAGCAGCCCAGGTTATCCGGTTAACACAAAAGTTTGTAACCGGAAACCGACTCACTACGATCATGGTGACCCATTCGATGCAGCATGCCCTGGAATTGGGTAACCGCATCCTCATGATGCATAATGGGCGAATTATTGAAGATATTCATGAAAATGAAAAGAAAAATTTGACTACTGAGGATTTATTGAATAAATTTGAAGATATAAGGAAATTGGAAAAGCTGACACCTGAAATGATAAATGCGCTTACCAGGCAATACAGGTAATGTGGTGCAGGGCCACCAAAGTGGGCAATAAAACGATAAGCGATGAAAACCAGAAGATTAGTTTGTTTGATCTTTATCATAATCCTGTTTACGGCGGGTTGCAGGAAAACTCAGACCGTATACCAGCCGGTTATTGAGGACGAGATCAGGATAGGGGCGTTGCTTGCCCTGACCGGTACCGGTTATTCTTCGGGGCAGAGTTTGGAGGTGTCATTGCGACTTGCCCGCCAGGATATAATTGACTATTACGCCAGTTTGGGAATGAATGTTAATATCAACCTGGTTATGGTTGATACGAAAACTGACACGGCCGAGGCCTTGAATCAACTGAGAGGCTTATATGAGCAAGGCATCCGCCTGGTGATTGGTCCTTACAGCAGCGGAGAGGTCCAGGCTATCAAGAGTTTCGCCGATGCCCACGGCATGCTGATTGTGAGTCCGTCGAGTGTCGCAGTATCCCTTGCAATTCCCGATGATAACATATTTCGCTTTGTGTCAAGTGATGTGATCCAGGGAGAAGCAATGAACAGTATGCTTGTTGAGGACAAGATAAGGGTAATTGTGCCGCTGATCCGGGATGATCTCTGGGGAACAGATTTGCTGGCAACTACGGGAAAAAATTTTATCAAAAGCGGAGGGCAGGTAACTGAGCCGGTCAGGTATAATCCGGCATTGACCGATTTTTCCACGGTGCTGGCCCAGGCAGATGAGCGCGTCGCTGCGGAGCTGCTTGATCACAATCCCAATGAAGTTGCGGTTTATATGCTGTCATTTGCTGAAGGGGACAAGATACTCAGGAATGCCAAGCAGCATACCAGCCTCAATAATGTATACTGGTACGGAGGATCAGCCTTCGCACAGAATGCATCCGTCTTGCAGGATACGAACGCAGCTATGTTTGCATATACCCACGGGCTTCCTTGCCCGGTGTTTGGACTCGACGAAGGAGCAAAAGACAAATGGATACCGCTTGTTGAACGCATCAGGTCGGAAATTGGAAGGAAACCCGATGTTTATGCCATTACAGGGTATGATGCCCTTTGGGTTGGCGTTCGTACCTATCTTGCTGCTGGTAATGCACCTGATATTTCAATGCTGAAAAAAATATTCACAAGCGAATCCTGTAATTTCTTTGGTGCCTCAGGAAATACCCTGCTCAATATAAATGGCGACAGGGCCCATGGAAATTATGATTTCTGGTCTGTCAAGTATGATACAACAGGATTTGCGTGGAAACGCGTTGCCAGGTACAATTCCGTCACGGGGCAACTTTCGAGGATACTGGAATAGCTAAAGTCGTTTCACAAAAAACACCTTCCCGTCACCCTCGGTATAAAAATCATTGATCTGGGCCTCTTTTGAGTATCCGATCCGGTCATAAAAATGGCGGGTCGGTGCGTACTTTTCAATCGACGAGGTTTCTGCAATCACGATCCGGCCGCCCATCTGCCTGATCACACGGTGGGTTTCAGAAATCAGCAGGTTGCCGATGCCCTTCCCGCGGTAATCGTTATGTGTGGCGATCCAGTAAAGGTCAAAGCTGCCGTCGGTGGCCGCAATCGGTCCGAAACAGCTGTAAGAAACCGTCTTCCCGTCTGATTCGGCAAAAATGAAATGATAATCGCTCTGCTCACCCAGGTCAATTTTTTCCTGGACCAGTTCAACGGCGACAGGCACTTCAAAATCATAAAAGAATCCAGTGGATACAATGATATCCCTGACCGTTTCAACATCTTCGGGGCGAACCTCCGTACGAAAAGTGATCATGCTAAAAATATTTATCGTTTATTTTTTACCACCCTGACAGGTTGGCATTAATTTACCTGACCGCATCTTCCAGCACGCGGGAAATGACCTGTTCAAAGGTCAGACCCTTCTTTTTTGATGCAGCCATGAATCCTCCCGATTCCGAAAGGCAGGGATTGAGATTTATATCGATAACCAGGGGTTCCGATTGCCTGGTGACCCTGAAGTCGATGCGGACATACCCCTTCAATCCCAGTTCATTCCAGCATTTTTTGCAAATGGCAGTCAACTCCTTTTTCAGGGGTCCATCTTCACCGGATAAGCGGAATGTTCTGCGGGTGTGAGAATATTCGAAGGATTTGTCATCCCATTTTGACTTATAACCCATCATCTTGGGCTTGTCATCCGGGTAACCGATGAAGGTCATTTCCGCCAGTGGTAAAACCTCCGGACCATCGGCCCCATAAAGGATCGAGATGTTGAATTCCCGGCCCTCAATGAATTCTTCGATAAAGTAATGATGCCGGCTTTTTTTCTTGATCCTGCTGATGAATACCTGGTCAGAGCCCATGAAAACACAATCCTCATCCAGTTCAAGCGATCCCTCCTCCCAGATCGGCTTAATAATATATTTTTTGCCTGGTTGCAGTTTATGGCAGTCGTCGATGGAGAAGCCTGCCGGTGTTTTGACCCCGATCGCATTCAGCTCCTTCTTCGCAAGGTATTTATTGGAGCACTGGAACATGGGGATCAATGGTGATCCTGTGTAGGGAATGCGGACAAAATTCAGGACTGAATTGGCCAGGAAGGTAAATTCACCTTTATTTCCGATTGTTTCGGCCAGGTTGAAAATGACATATGGGCTGGACTTCTGGATCTTCCGGATGGCGGTTTTCAAATTCAGGTCAATTTGCAGGTAGGCCACATCATAGCCCAGATTTTTCAATGCATCCGTCACGAGGTTTACCTGCTCAATCACATCGGCCTCATCATCCTTGGGCTTTTTCGAAAGTTTATTGTACAGGATCAGGACTGTCTTCTTCATAACCGGGTGATTTGTTTGTCAGAGTCCATACCTTTTCTGGCAGAAACCATGATCTCGTGAATAATTCTGTCGAAATCGTACCCGTGCATATAGGCAAGGATGGGCAGATCGGAATGGACTTTATCCAACCCTGCCAGGGGATTTGCCTCGATGAAATTCGGGATGTCATGCCGGTCAACACGAATGTCGACCCTGCCGCCATCAAGGCAGCCCAGCACACGCCATGCCT
>CAZPWZ010000235.1:0-4524 GCA_964590675.1 uncultured Draconibacterium sp. | reverse complement strand
CCTCGGCAAGGGTCAGCCCGATCGACAGTACGCCTACTGCGGCGCGCCCCGCGAAATAGTCAACAAACCTGAGGCTGAGCCGGTAGTTCAGCGTCTGAAAGATGTTGGCAAACTGCACATAGATCCCGAACCGCAGGATCTCGATCAACAGCGCCTTCATCCCGGTAAGCGGGATCCGGACAAAGGATGGCCATAACATTGCCAGGCTGATGACAAAGGCAACACCATAGGAGATGAAAATCGCCCAGTAATAGGCCATCACATCGAAATATTTTAAACCAAACAGGCAAAAAACCAGGATGACAAAGAGTAATGCCATCTGGGCAAGGTTTATATAATTATAAAATTTCACCTTTTCCAGGCCGAGAAGCAGCATGAAGTTGACCGATGATAATGCCATGATCAGGGCAAGAAAAAGCACCTCCCAGAAATATCCCGCCGGGATGACTTCAAGAACCGGGAACACCTGTGCCATGAAATCCAGGAGAAAGGCGCTGATCAGTGTTACGAGAACCGTCCAAATATAGGCCGGGATGAACAATTTATAGATCCCCGTCCGCGGAGTAAGGTAAATAATTGCAGCGCCTCCCATGAAGTTGGTAAACAACTGGATAATGGTGACGGAGAAAATCAGCAGGAAGATGGTTCCAACCTCCACCGGTCCAAGGAAATTGGCATTCAGGGTCCAGATAACAAAAGCCAGAACCGCGTTTATCAGGCGGGTTCCGATGGTCCCGATTACTTTTCTAAACATTATCAGGATAATATTTGCTCAGTTTGTCCCGAAGCTGGCTTAAAAAGAAAAAACGGTTGATCCTGTAACGCTTTCCATCGATCAGGGTATATTTTCCCACCTGGGATATGGTATGCAATCCCTTGTTGAAGGGACTTCCCGGAACCGAGTCGATGATGCGGACGATACGTTCTTCAAACTCATCCGGGGTAAGCCGCATAACCTGGTTGATGGCCACCCGACCGCCATAGGTCACAGAACAATCCTGGGCCGGACGGTAAAGGTTCCCTTCATGGACAAACAGTGTTCCGGCAGGGCGGGCAGACCTGATATCAATTTTGACAGGATTACGCCGGTGTGGGATGTACGCTCCCTTCAGCTCTTTCGAATAGTATATGTACAGATGGGTTGTGGAGTACTTTTTAACAGTAAAGAACATCCACCAGTACCCCTCGTGAAAATAGAGCGTAGGATCCACTGCCTCCACATGATCGAGGAGTAAACAGTCCTCAATAAAGGCCTCTTCGGAAAAATTCCTGCGGTACAGCGTTATATTTGAGGACCGGAACGACTCGGGAACACAATAAACCAGGTCGTTATGTTCCACAATGCAGGGATACGAAAGGTGCTTGTCACCCTCAATGATCCGGATGGGAACAGAAAAACTGTCGCGGCTTATGTCCCAGATGATTTCGGAGATATTGGCTTTTTGTCGTTGGTAACTGTAGTCCTCCACCATGATGTGCAGTTTCCCGTTTTCCATGAATCCGGATGGGTCGGCCAGGTATTTTGTCCGCGCAAACTGCCGGAGCCAGGTTATATCGGTCTTTTTAAGGTTATCGGGGCCAAGTGCAACTTCGTTGATTGGTTTTTTGATCAGCCCGACATTCCATACTTCGGCGGCGACCAGTTCCCTGTAGTAAAACCGCACCCTGTTCCATAACAGCCGGCAAAGGAACCGGGCCATCACGTAGTTACCCGGCACTTTAAAAACCGGGGCGGTGGTTTCACTGGCAGTATTAAAATTGGCAGGATAAAGGAGAATTTCATCGGCAACCTGTGCAGGCCACGCGGCTGAAACCGTTAACAGCTGGCTTACATTCCCCTTGTATGAGTGCATGACCGTTTTGAGATATCCCTTTTTGAGAATGATCCCTCCATCGAGTTTATCGGTAAGCCGCTGCAGGATGGCGCCACTGACAGGGTCCCTGTGATAAATCTCCCAGAAACCGGCAGGCCCCCCCCGGTATTTCATTTCATCATCATGATGAAACGACCACACCCCGAACCGGGCAGCATGAAGAATCCCGCCCCGGATGATATTAAACCCAAACCGCAGGATAAAATCCAGTTTGTACATACGGATAGCCTCTACCTCGGCCCTCTTGAAATATTCGGAATACCCTTTGTTTTCAACGGTGCACGACAAGGTGTCGATCCCTTCCAGCTCATTCTTCAGATCGACCAGGTTTTTGACCTCCGGGGTGAATATCCGTTTTTCGAAGTACAGATATAAAGATTTGCCCCATTTTCTTTTCAGCACCTGTGTGCCGGTTTTTGTTTCCTTCTTCTTGCGGGAATCCCTGATCAGTAAAACAAGTTCATGGCCGTGCGCCTTCAATTCGGTCAGTGCATCGACCTGCCATTGCTGAAAAACAGTACTGTTACACATGACTGCATACCGCAAGGGAGTTGGCTTCGATTTGTCGGCTTCGTGAACCATCAGGGATTAGTTACTTTGTTAAACTGTTTCAGGCGTTACCTCACGGTAAAGGCGGGTGAGTTGCTGCCCGATTGCGACCTTACTGAATTTTTCCGGTATTCCCGAGGATATGTCCGCCTTATCGTATAATCTGCATTGATCCAGCATCCGGTTCAGCGCCTGCACCATGGCATCCGGATCGCCTGGAGGAACCAGGAGCCCGTTGTGTTCATCAATGACTGCCACGGCTACCCCGACCCTGGTTGCCACCACCGGGATTCCACATGCAAGACTTTCGATCACAACCGTTCCGAATGTTTCATAATGACTTGAAACCACAGTAAAATCAGCATTCCGTATCATCGCAACCAGTTCTTCCCCGGTTTTCAGCCCGTGGAAGGCCACAAAGGTATCAATAATTCCGAGTGACCGGGCATAAGCGCTTATGGGATCCATATCGGGACCATCCCCAATCAGCTCGCATTTGAAGTCGCTTCGTATGCGTGAAAGTTCAAGTATGGCATCCAGGAAACCGGTAATATTTTTCGACCGGTCCTCAAAACAGGAAATATGCACGATGCTTCTTACAGGGCGGGCTGAAACTGCTGATCCAGGAGTGAAAAGCCCGGTATCCACCACATTGGGAACGACATGAAAATTAGGATTATCCAGTTTAAATGACTGCATGGCCAGTTTAAGAGGCTCAGACACTGCAATAACCAGGGATGCCTTATTCACCACAAACCGGGTCAATGTTTTCCGGAAGAGACCCTTGAAGGAATTACTCTCCGGGAAGTATCTTGACCAGTGCTCCGAAATAACCAGCGGGATATTCATTTTACGGCTTACCCTCCAGGCGATAAAACCGAGCCGGGTGAGTATGTGGGCATGGACGAGGTCGGGTGAAAACTGCCGGATGCTCCGGATTGCTTTCATATTTGCCCTGTAAAACCGCCATAAATTCAGCGCTTTACCGATAACCGGGGCAGGCTTGCGATTTACCCGGTAGTAAACCCGTAAAACCCGGACCTCTTTTTCCTCGCTGAATTCGACTTCGATCCTGTTGGGGCAATCCGGATCGGGATGGACATAGATAACCGCCACATCACAACCGGCGGTAAGCGCTTCGGCCTGACGCTGAATGAAGAGCCCTGGCATTGGATCATACCGGTGGGGATACCACTTTGGTAAAAAAAGAACCCTGATCTTTCGGTTCACTGTAACAGGTTATTTGTAAAGGTCAAATATCTGCAATCGGATTGGAATTAAAAAGGAAAGTTTTCAATAATTTTCAAGGCACAAGCCAACCTGTCGTCACCAAGTCCGCGAACCACTGCAAAGGGAAATTTTCTGACAGTCAGTTCATTGTAATACAAATCGGCTAAAAATTGCCGCTTGTCAGGGTGCTCGCGCAACGGATCAAACTGCCAGGGAAGGTCGATGTCACAAAGCAAATGGAGATCGTAACGGTGCGATTCAACAGATCCGATAATCCATGGATCGCAATGACCGTATTTCACGTCGCTCCATATCTTCGTTACCAGCAGGTCAGTATCACAGAAAAGGTATCCTGACGCCATTTTCAGCAAGGCAGTCTCCGATGCAAGCTGACCCCTGGCAATTGCTGCAATATCCTGCTCCTGGTAGGGCCGGTCCAGTTTTTCGAGGTACTCACGGGCATACTCGGGGACCCAGACCGTTTGAAAATGCCTGGCAAGCTGCGCTGCCAGGATGGACTTTCCGGTTGATTCCGGTCCGGTAATTGCAATGCGCCGGATCATTTAACGAGTTTGATCCTCCATTCAAGGAATCCAAGGATGGCGATGATGGTAAAGACCAGATACTGAAGACTGCTGAAATACAAGCCTTCCCAGGCACAGAGACCGATCATCACCGTATCGGCCGCAATCCACAGCAGCCAGTTTTCGATTTTCTTTCTTGACAGCAACCATTGCGCGATGATATAAACAGCGGTGGTGGCGGCATCCCATGTTGGAATCTGGCTGGAGGTATACCTTACCAGTACCATCCGGATAATGACAAAAAAGACGATAATTGACTTTTTTACAAGACCATCATCATTGTATCT
>CAZPWZ010000234.1:0-4525 GCA_964590675.1 uncultured Draconibacterium sp. | reverse complement strand
CGCACAACTGGAGCGATGCTGCCAACGTGAGTAACGACGAGAATTCAATCGTAATATATGATGCGCAGATCAGCAACCTGTTCTATCAGGAATTTAAAAAACGGTATGACCTGGCCATCCCGGTCAATGAACACCCGGTGCTTGATCTTGGGCCTGATACCACAGTTTTTGCTGGGGATACGGTAACGCTTGATGCGAAGCAATTCGATAAATATAACTGGTCGACCGGTGAACTAACCCAGATCATCAAGGTTGATTCATCCGGTGTTGGATTTGGCGTAAAGAAAGTTTATTGCCGGGTGCAGGATCAATATGGCATTCAGTCCGATACGATCCGCATAACCTTCAGAGCCTATGCTCCCGGGATCAATGAACCGAACGCCCTTATCTCCAGGGTGAATGTTTATCCAAATCCGTCGCATGGTGCATTTAACGTGAGTTTCATCGCCAGAAGCAGTGAAGCTGTCACCGTGGAGCTGATACGCTTTGATGGAAGCCTTGTCTGGCAAAATCAAACGGTGACGCAAACCGGAACCAATGCCATCCGTGTGCCGGATATCAATCTTCCATCAGGGATTTACATGGTAAGAATAAAGACCCCGGCAGGTGACATCGGCCGGAAAATGATGATTAAGTAAACAGGATTTTTTATCCGGTACAATACCGGATTGCCAATTTCGTTATATTTGAAAGCTTTTATTAACCTTTAATTCATTGGTTTGTGTCTGATTGCCTGGTAATCATTCCCACCTATTATGAAAAGGATAACTTTGAACGCTTTGTCCGCAAGGTGTTTTCCCTGCCTAAGGAATTTGATCTCCTGATCGTTGAGGATAATTCCCCTGACGGAACGGCGGCCATCGTGAAGTCACTCATGACTGCCTTTCCTGACCGCCTGTTCATCGAAGAGCGAAAAGGCAAGCTGGGGCTGGGTACTGCTTACATCCATGGATTTAAGTGGGCGTTAAACCGGCAGTATGATTACATTTTCGAGATGGATGCCGATTTTTCGCATAACCCGGATGACCTGCTGGCACTTTATGATGCTGCCAGGAACAAGGGGGGCGACCTCGTGATAGGTTCCCGCTATATCACAGGTGTTAACGTGGTGAACTGGCCTATGGGCAGGGTGCTCATGTCGTATGTGGCTTCCATTTATGTTCGTTTCATTACCCGGATGAAGGTGATGGACACTACCGCCGGATTCAAGTGCTACGCGCGAAAAGTTCTGGAAGCCATTGACTTGAACAAAGTCCGGTTTACAGGTTATGCATTCCAGATCGAAATGAAATATACAGCCTGGAAACTCGGGTTCATCATCATTGAGGTACCGATCATTTTTACCGACCGGACCATGGGTGAATCAAAAATGAGCAAAGGAATCTTCAGGGAAGCTGTGCTGGGTGTTATCAGCCTGCGATGGCGAAGCCTGTTTACGAATTACAAACCACGCACCAGTTAGCATGCATTCTGTTATAATTCGGTATTTTGGGTTAGCAGCAATATCATGCTCAAATGGCCAGAATAGCTGAATCCGCACAAGTCTGCTTTCGCAAACCTGCCAGGGTTCAATCTATCTCACCCGTCATGGGCTCCTGCCCTGTCAGTTTCCCCGCCCCAATCCAAGTAGTCAGGATGGAGGTTCCTGGCAGGTTGGGATTAACTAAATTATAAATCAATGAATAAGGCATTTTACATTCACAACGCCCTGATAGTAAACGAAGGCGCCAGGTTCCCCGGAGCATTGCTGTTGGTTGATGGCGTGATTGCCGAAATTTTCCAGGGTAAGGCGCCACAGGATTACATTCTGCCTGACGGAGTGATTATCATCGATGCAAAAGAAAAGTACCTGTTACCCGGTATTATTGATGATCATGTTCATTTCCGTGAACCGGGACTGACGGAAAAAGGTGATATGCGGACTGAAAGCAGGGCTGCGGTGGCCGGCGGGGTGACCTCCTTCATGGAGATGCCTAATACCAGGCCGAACGCGACAACCCTCGAAATTCTGGAAGAGAAATACAGCCTGGCTTCCACAAAAGCACTGGCCAATTTTTCCTTCTATCTTGGGGCATCCAATGATAACCTGCCGGAGATTGTCAGGGCAGATCCGGCCAGGATTTGTGGTTTGAAGGTGTTCATGGGTGCGTCGACAGGTAACATGCTTGTGGATAATCCGGACAGCCTGGAGGCGATCTTCATCAATTCACCCCTGCTGATCGGAGTGCATGCCGAAGAGGAATCCATCGTGCAGCATAACCTGAATCATTTCAAGGCGCAATTCGGCGAGCATATCCCGGTTTCGGCCCATCCGCTGATCCGCAGCGAGGAGGCCTGTTTTACCTCTTCGGAAAAGGCGGTAAAACTGGCAAGAAAGCACGATGCCCGCCTTCACCTGATGCATCTCTCCACAGCGAAAGAACTGGAATTGTTGCAGAATAACATTCCCCTGTCAGAAAAAAGGATCACCGGGGAGGTTTGCATTCATCATCTCTGGTTCGATGATCGCGATTACCAGGACCTGGGGGCAGGCATCAAATGGAACCCGGCCATCAAGACCCCGAACGATCGCCTGGCATTGATGGAGGGACTGCTCAATAATAAAATAGATATCATTGCTACGGATCATGCCCCGCATCTCAGGTCGGAAAAGGAAAATAATTACACCGGTTGTCCTTCGGGAGGCCCCCTCATTCAGCATTCCCTTGTCGCCATGATGGGATTTTTCCAGTTGGGGAAGATATCCATGGAGAAGATCGTGGACAAGATGTGCCACGGCCCTGCCATTCTTTACCGGATCCGCAACAGGGGCTTCATCCGTAAAGGCTACTTCGCCGATATTGTACTGGTCGATCCCGATGATCCATGGATGGTTGAAAAGGAGAATATCCTGTACAAATGCGGCTGGTCTCCTTTTGAAGGAGTGACATTTAAATCGCGGATTACACATACCTGGGTTAACGGTCATCTCGTTTTTGACCAGGGACGGTTTGATGAGTCGGTTAAAGGTCAAAGGCTTACATTCACCGTATAGGTTAGCAATTGGCCCACGCAATAACTTCGGAAAAAACAGAAAGATAATTTAAACAGGGACCCTCGTAAAATCTTTTAATAAATGAAACACAAGCTTTTATATTTTGCATTATTTATTTTCATCGTATCCTCCTGCCGGTTTGAAGACAAAATAGTTGAAGAAACGCATGCCGATGGTTCCCCTAAGCGCGTGTGCATATACAAGGGAAAAGGGGAGAGCCGTGAACTGATCAAGGAAACAACCTATTATCCAAACAAGCAGACCCAGATGGAGGGCACATACAAGGACGGCAAGCGCGACGGACGGTGGACCTATTGGTATGAGAATGGAAAGGTATGGAGCGATGGCTTCTTCGTGAGGGGAAAATCGGATGGGAAAAGGACTACCTATTTCGAGAACGGCAAGGTGCGCTATGAAGGCTTTTACAAGGAAGATATGCGTGTAGGCAAATGGCGGTTCTTTGATGAAAACGGCCGGCTTTTGCAGGAGGTGGATTATTCTGCGCCGCCGAAGGAAAATACACCCGGAAAGTGACGGAAAACGCGTCACGCATTAATAACCGACCACGGTATACACCGGCAGGTGATCGCTGAATCCCCCGAAATACTCCTTTGATCCAGCCGTGCGGTTCGGCACCATCTCTCCTTTTTTGTTCTTATACAAAAGCCATTCGGGCTTGAATATATAGGCATAAGGCGGCCGGATTGTGGCTCCCTTGCGTTTCTTCATCAACAGGTTCCCCGACACAATGATCTGGTCAAAAACATCCCAGTCCTTGTAGTATAAAGTCCCTTCACCTTTAAGGAAATAAGGGTACATCAGGTTATAAAGCCTGCCTGCGGCTGGATTTTTGTCTGGTTCAATGGCGCCGACAATTTCCGAAAGACTCCTGTTCCCGGGTTCATCGTTAAAATCACCCATGAAGATCATGTACCCGCCGGGATGCCTGGCCATCACAGAATCTGCAATTGATCTCAGCCTGCGGGCATTTTCAAGCCGTTTCGGTTCGGTCTCCTTTTCGCCGCCGCTGCGCGACTTCCAGTGGTTAACAAACAGGTGAAAGGTGTCTTTTTTGTCATCCGAAAGCTTGACATATAACAGGTTCCGTGTTTCAAACGAGGCGGCTGAAGGAAAGGCCTTGTGCGCAATGTACTGCATCACATCGGTCCTGAAAAGCAGCGCAACGTCAATGCCCCGCGGATCGGCGCCCTCCACGAGAATGGCACGGTAACTACCTTTGATCAGCAGAGATGATGTTGCGAGGTCGTTCAAAACCTTGATGTTTTCGACCTCAGCCAGGCCAACCACTGCCGGGAGGTTGAGGCTGTCAATGTTGTAAATTACCCTGGAAATGCTGTTGATTTTATGCAAATAGCGCGCACTGTTCCATGCTACCGTGGCACCGGGTAAAAAATCTTCATCATTTTTGTGCGGATCATCGATGGTGTCGAACAGGTTTTCAATGTTGTAAAAGGCGATTTTCAACTGGGA
>CAZPWZ010000233.1:0-4547 GCA_964590675.1 uncultured Draconibacterium sp. | reverse complement strand
TGATCTCCGAGTCGGCGTTGAGATAATGTGCCAGGTCGTAAACCTGGGTTTTATATACATCGCCCAGCACCGACAGTCCGCCGCACATATCCCCGTAAAGGGTTCCGTAGCCAACAGCAGCCTCGCTCTTATTGGAGGTATTCAGCAGGATATAACCGAATTTATTGGACAATGCCATGAGAATTACTCCCCGGATACGGGCCTGGATGTTCTCTTCCGTGAGGTTAAATGGTAATCCGGCGAACTGGGGCTGAAGTGTTCTTTCAAAGGTATTGAATGCCTCTTCAATGGAAATGACATCATATGGGACCCGCAGATTTTCAGCCAATTGCCTGGCATAGGTGATACTATGGTCTGAGGAGAACTGTGAGGGGAGCAGTATAGCCCTCACGTTATCATTTCCCAGCGCCTTCGATGCCAGAACCAGTGTTACGGCCGAATCAATCCCGCCAGATAGTCCCAGGATTGCTTTGGAGAATCCAAGTTTCCCGAAATAATCGCGGATACCCAGCAGCAATGCGTCGTGTATCAGCCTGGTCGTTTCCGGGGAATGGGCTGATGTGCTGATGTGCTGATGTGTTGATGTGCTGATGTGGTGATGTGGTGATGTGGTGATGTGGTGATGCGCTGATGTGCTGATGTGATGATGTGCTGATGTGCTGATGTGCTGATGTGCTGATGTGCTGATGTGCTCTGGTGTTGAGCTGTTTTTCGCCGGATTTTCGATATCCCGTTTCTGACAATCATAAATTAAAAGGTCTTCATCGAATAACTTGAGCTCCCGGACTATATCTCCCCGGGAATCAACCACCATCGAGCCACCGTCGAAAACCAGTTCAGTTTGCCCTCCGACCTGGTTTACGTAAATCACGGGCAATGAATATTTTTTTGCATTTCTCGACAACACTTCCCGCCGGATGGCAGGCTGGTTATAGTTGAATGGTGAAGCTGCAATGTTAATGATCACGTCGGGATTCAGGACTGCAAGTTCATCCATGGGATTGCGCACATATAACGGGTCGTCGGTGATGTTCCACAGGTCTTCGCAAATGGTGAGTGCAAAATGAAAACCCCTGTATTTTACGATGGAAGCTGGCAACCGGTTCGGTTCGAAGTAGCGGTATTCGTCGAACACGTCATAGTTTGGCAGTAATGTCTTATGCGTTTTGGCGAGCACCTTCCCGTCAGCCAGGAACCATGCTGAATTGTACAGTGGTTTTCCTTTCGGACTGGGATTTACGGACGGGGCTCCGACAATGGCTGCGATCCCTTCGCAGGCAATGGCAATCGCATCAACTGCATCGTCGCACCGCCGTATGAAATCGTCAAATTCAAGAAAATCGCGTGGAGGATAACCGCATACCGACAACTCAGCAAATACAACAATATCAGCCTGCTGCGATTTTGCTGTTTCAATATGTTCGATGATCCGGGAAACATTGTTCGCGAAATCACCAACATGGTAGTTAAGTTGGGCCAGTGCAATCTTCATTGTAACCGTTTAAAAAAGGATTCCAATATTCAGCTCTGCATAATTCAGCAAACTCTTTTCGTTGAGCTTCGATTTGTAATTCACCCCGGTTAACAGGTTATTCAGTCCGTTAGAATAACCCAGGCCGATAAATATCCGCGACGATTCATCAAGATGGTAGGCGCCGCCGATACCCACAAGGATGGACTCGCGGATCAAGGTGGTCCCGTTATTGAAATCATACTGCTGATCCACCGCATCGCCTGCATCTGGTTCGAAATGTTCATTTACCTTGGCAGAAATGCGGAAGGCTGTTCCTAATCCGATCTGACCGTAAAATGACATTTTACCGAATTTTTTGGTCTCCATCTTGATCATCAGTGGGATTTCAAGATAAATAAAATTATAAATCCGGTTTACCTGTCCGTTCACCAGGTTCGCATTCCCCGGGATCAACAGGGAATCGCTGTAACTCATCCTTCCGTTCAGGAATTGGAAATTAAAGCCCGTTGAAATGGCGTAATTTTCAGCAAAATAGAAATCACTGACAAAACCAATGGTCATGCCCAGCCTGGCACCGTCGCTTTCATAATCTTTCGTCCCCGGGCTCATCCATCCTATGTTCGGGGCGATTTTGAGTCCCAGTTTAATGGGGACTTGTGCCTGGCTGAAGGTGATTGCCGGAACTGTCGCCAGGATTATAATGAGTAAAAAATGATTTAGTTTTTTCATTTTCAAAGCTGTTAATATTTCGGACCAGAACTGGCCGGGACAAAAATAGGTATTTATCATCCTGCGGATCACTGAATCTTCATATTTTTATCCAAAAATAATCAACCGTTTAATGCGTTGTATAGCCTGAAAATATTGATAAATAGGTGCGTGAAATGAAATATCCATGAAAGCGATGTTCATGCAAACCGCGAATATTGATTTATGGATTCTCCATGTGACCGCTGAAATCAACATTGTTAACATGTTAATTTGATTTATATGGTCGGGATAAAAAGACAATTCGGATTGTATTTAGGATTATTCCTGATTATTATTGCCGGGTGTGGCCCGTCGGATAAGCGTTTGAACATTGATGTTTCGGATGTCAGGATTCCGGATGTGATCATTCACAGGTATGATATTGATCTCTTCAGGGTTAATCCTGCGCACCTCCGGCAGGAACTGGAGGCGCTGAAGCCGGCATACCGTTTTTTTCTTGATACCGACCTGAGTGATCCCATAAAGCTGACGGAATTGTCGGACTACCTGGAGAGCCCGCGTAACATTGCATTTCAGGAGGCCGTTGCAGGCCAGTTTAAAGATCTGAACAACCTTGAACGGGAGCTTACTATGGCTTTCAGGCATTATCTTTACTATTACCCCGGTCGACTGATCCCAAGAATTTATACCTATATTTCAGGTGGTGAATATGATTTTCCGGTACAGCTTGCAGACAGTGTCATGCTGATCGGCCTGGATAACTATCTTGGTGCCGGTTACAAGCCTTACCTCTCCGATGGACTTCCTGCATATCGCGTGGCGCGGATGTCTTCTGAAAATATACTTCCGGATTGCATGAAACTACTGGTTTATGCAACGCACCCTGTGCAACTTCCCGGGAATACATTGCTGGAACAGATGATAGAAGCGGGGAAGCGCCTCTATTTCATTGATGCCATGATCCCGCAAACAGATGACAGGCTGAAAATAGGGTATTCAAAAGCACAATACGATTGGATTATCAGTCATGAAGAAAATGTTTGGGCAGCCATTATTGAAAACAGGTTGCTCTTTACCACAGATGGCAAGCTGATCCGGTCATTTATGGCCGATGGCCCTTTTACTGCCGAGTTTTCGAAGGAAGCCCCATCGCGGCTTGGTGCCTGGCTGGGCTGGCAGATGGTTAGGAAATACATGGAAAACCAGGCTGAAGTCACCCTGCAGCAGCTCATGGACGAAAATGATGCCCAAAAGATTTTGAGCTTATCCCGCTATAAGCCCGGCAAAAAATAAATTGTTAATAACTTTTATTCACATCCGCTTCACTTTTAAGCCTCAATCCTGATTAACGTGAAATAAAACCATCATGTTAGTCAAGACTTATGGCAGCGCCGTTTTCGGAATAAGGGCAATTACCGTGACCGTTGAGGTTTATATGGAATGCGGGATACAGTTCTTTATGGTTGGATTGCCCGACAATGCTGTAAAGGAGAGTCACCAGCGCATCGAATCGGCGCTACGGACCAACGGGTACCGGATCCCGGGGAAAAAGATCATCATCAATATGGCGCCTGCGGACATCAGGAAGGAGGGATCTTCCTACGATCTGACCATAGCCATGGCCTTGCTTGGGGCAAATCAGATCATTCAAACCGGGAAACTGGATCATTACATGATCATGGGTGAACTGTCACTCGACGGTGGACTTGTGCCGATCAAAGGAGCTTTGCCCATCGCCATCGAGGCAAGGAGCAAAGGATTCAAGGGAATTCTGCTTCCGGCTGAAAACGCACAGGAAGCAGCTGTTGTGAGCGGTCTCGAAGTTTATGGGGTGGCTACTTTAAATGAGGTCATTGGTTTCTTCAACGACACGGTCAAACTTTCACCGGCATGTATAAAGGAGCATGCGGAATTCAGCAGGCAGGATTCGCATTATGAACACGACTTCGCCGACGTACGCGGCCAGGAGAACATTAAAAGAGCGCTGGAAATTGCTGCTGCAGGAGGACATAATGTACTGCTGATAGGCCCACCCGGAGCTGGAAAGACCATGCTGGCAAAAAGACTTCCGTCGATTTTGCCCCCGTTAAATCTCCAGGAAGCGCTGGAAACAACGAAGATACACTCTGTAGTAGGAAAAATCGGGCCCGACCGGTCATTGATCACACAACGTCCATTCAGGGCTCCTCACCACACCATTTCTGACATCGCACTCGCCGGGGGCGGAAATGTGCCACAACCCGGTGAAATCTCCCTTTCACATAATGGAGTGTTATTTCTTGATGAGTTGCCGGAGTTCAACCGGTCTGTCCTCGAGGTTGTACGGCAGCCGATGGAAGCCCGCATCGTCCATATTCCACGG
>CAZPWZ010000232.1:0-4633 GCA_964590675.1 uncultured Draconibacterium sp. | reverse complement strand
AGATGCCCTTTGATGATTTACGAGTTACGATGTACGATTTACGATTTGCAAATAACGATTTACGAACCGGAGCGAAGCGGAGCTCGGCGGAGCCAATTACTGATGATCAGGTGGGAGGGACATCTGACGCTGAGGTCCTCATGCATCCTGGGGTGACCGGAACAAAATTGGAGGTGATTGATGCTGCGGGCCGGATGGTTTTTCCGAGTTTTTGTGACAGCCATACCCACCTTGTGTATGCCGGAAGCCGGGAAATCGAGTATATCGATAAGATCAGGGGGCTTACGTATGAGGAAATTGCCCGGCGTGGTGGCGGCATCCTGAATTCAGCCAGGCGCCTGCATGATGCCACTGAGGATGAACTTGTGGAACAGGCGCTTGACCGCCTCAACGAGATCATGATGTATGGTACCGGTGCCGTGGAGATAAAAAGCGGTTATGGCCTTTCCGTTGAAGACGAGTTGAAGATGCTGCGTGTGATAAACAATCTGCAGCAAATGACCCCGCTGAAGGTTGTACCGACCTTTTTGGGAGCCCATGCCGTGCCGGCCGATTTCAAGGGCAGGCAGGGTGAGTTTGTCGACATGGTTATCAATGAAATGATCCCCAGGGTGGCCGCTGAAAAGATGGCCGGGTTCATTGATGTTTTCTGCGACCGCGGATTTTTTACCGTTGACGAAACGGATCGCATCCTGAAGGCCGGACTAAAATATGGCTTAAGGCCAAAGATTCATGCCAATGAACTGGATTATTCCGGTGGAATCGAAGTGGGCGTCAAATACAACGCGCTTTCAGTGGATCATCTGGAATTTACCGGCGACAAGGAGATCGAATGCCTGCTCGGCACTGAAACCATGCCAACGGTTTTGCCAGGCGCTGCCTTTTTTCTTGAAATGGTCTATGCACCGGTTCGGAAAATGATCAGCGCCGGGCTGCCTGTTGCCATGGCAAGCGATTTCAATCCCGGTTCATCTCCATCGGGAAACATGCAGTTTATCCTCTCCATGGCTTGTATCAAATACCGGATGCTGCCCGAGGAGGCTATCAATGCAGTAACCATCAACGGCGCCTACGCCATGGGATTGAGCCGCGAATACGGCAGCATTGCCCGGGGAAAAATCGCAAACCTGTTCATTACCAGGCCGATTCCGACCTATGCCTTCATGCCGTATGCCTACGGAAGCAACAAGGTGGACGCTGTGATACTGAATGGCAAGGTGATAAAACCACTTCCCTGAAATACAACAGGGGCTGTATCTCAATGGAAACAGCCCCTGCCTGAATACTGACCAGGTCAACGGCCAGCTTTACGAAGTATTACTCGATAACAAGTTTTCCTTTCAGGGAGTTTTCTTTTCCCTGCAATACAAAAATGTATAATCCTGAAGGAAGGTTATTTCTTTCAAATGACATGGTGTTGGCAGTAACCTTTTGACGGTAAACTTCCTTGCCCACGATGTTATAAAGGACAAACTGCATGTCCTCCGTTATTTTGGCACCTGAAATGGAAATCTCGGCTTGATTTTTCATCGGATTCGGGGCGATGCGAACTTCGGGACCAGTGGAGGCTGTTTGTTCCTGAACGTCAAGAAGAGGCGAACATTCCGTTCCAACTGCATTACCCCAGGTCTCGGATCCCTTTTTAAAATAAACAAGGCGGTAGAATTCCTGCATATCGCTTTGATCATCACGATTATACTCCGTTTGTCCAAGGCCTTCCGAATAATTTTTGCTAACCGTAACGCTGCCCGAAGGAATCACAAAGCAGTTATTGATAAACCTATATTTGTCGATGCTGATCTTTTTGGTCTGCCGGTTGTTAAATGCCTTCATGAACCGGTCGTACTGTGATGCATAAACGTTTTCGCGTTTAAACTGGTCGGGCATACGCATGATCGAAGAATCATTGGCCATGACATTGAATTTATACTTAACCGTCAGTGTATCATGAATGTAAGTATGATTACTTCCCGGGTTTAACACGGTGCTTCTGCAGCGGTCAAACTTGTAAACCACGGAATCGTTGTTCGCTCCATAGAAAGTTTTACCGATCACCGTTTGGATCTCCTTCCAGGTTGTATTGTTATTGGTGGTGTAGGAATTGGTATACCCGCTGTAATGCAGCACATCGCCGAGTGAGAAATCGTATACCTCACGCCATCCGAATTCCTGGATCCCGATCACCGGTTTTAATTTTCCAACGAGGATATAACTTGTTGTATCGAAGGGAACATTCACCATATCAAAGGTGCGTGACAATCCGTAATTTTTACTGAGCTTGAAAATTTTCCCATTCCATGGACTGGCAATGGGCACACCGTCATTTCGTTTTGCCTGGAGCTCAATGGTGAGAACATCGTTGAGGACATTCATAACGCTGTCCGGTCCGACAGTAATGACCTTGGCCTCGAGGAATGTTCCTGAAGTAAGTTTTACGAACCGCCAGGTGTCGTTGAGCAAAGCCTTGGCATTCACATATATGGTGTCATTTCTCTTGTTGAAGAAATAGAAAAAATAGTCGCTGCTGTGCCTGTATATTTTCTTTCCAAGGATGGATCCTTTTGTTGTATCCTTGCAATCGGCTGCGGTATCGCGGATGGTTGCGAAAGAATAGAAAATGGAATCACCGCTGGCAGGGATTGCCATAGCGGTTGTCTTATAGCCCTTCACGATGTTGGTATTCACTTTTTTATAAAAAGTCGGTCCTGAAGAGCAGATGTTTGTGTAATTCTGTGCACTGAGCAGAATGGGTGCAATGAATAAAAGGGTAAATATGATCTTTTTCATAGAAAATGGATTTTTTTTACAAAAGTAGCGAAAAAAGTGATTTATAGATAGTATTACGAAGAGTGACTTAAAAAATTAAGACACTTTCTGACCGGAAAAGTTGCCTGAAATTTCAAAAAAGCGATATCAGACTATTCAAAATGGAAGTAGAAGCAGAGTTCTTTCGAAGGTGAAAAATTGTATTTATGCCATGTTTGTTTTATTTTTCCAGCTTCACTCGAAATGTTGGCGGCCTTGAAGGATGTTGAATCGATCCGGATCGACGGATTTTCAACGATCAGGGTATATTGGGCCTCTGGAAGGGGTTTATTCCAGTATTTCACCTTGGTGAGAATATATCCGGCACGCTTCCGGTCATGGTTCTGGATATAGTTTACCTTGATTTTCTTTTGTTCATGGCCGGCAATAGCAACCTGAACCATTGCCCCTGCAACATTTTTCCTGAAGGTTTTCAGGTTGGTGTTTGATGAGCAATCCAGGATATTGAGGCTGTCAGTGACATAGTTACTGCCCTCGCAGGCGAAAGGGATATGGATTGTCTGGGTGACATTTTGTGCATGAGGATTTTTAAACCACAAATCGGCGGTTACGATCAGATGGGCTGAATCGAGCCTGAATACAACATTTTCGCGGATGAATTCCAGTTGCTGCCCCGCTGCCTGGAAGGATGCATATCCGTAAAGCAACAGGAAAAAATATAATTTTTTCATTGCCCGGAGATTTTTCGCATAATATACGAAGAAAATCTCGGATCCGGTCGATGAAGTTGAAAAAATCGTGAAGCTGCTGTTACTTCAACGACGCGACCGTTGTCATTACTTCAACGATGCTGCAGCAACTTCAGCGAGGTTGCTGCTACTTCAAAACCGTGAGCGCTTGATCAGTAGCATTTAACAGTGGCTGGATGCTGATTTCGGTCCCAACCGCATGCTTCATCCAGAGCTGGGGAATGAGGCGCCCGGCTGAATAGATGCGCAATGCTTCATCGGCGAAGTTCTTACCCTTCAGGAATTGGTCCAGCTGAAATTCGATCAGGTGACCTACAGGATAATTTGAGAGATAAAGCGGGTTGTCGATCATGTGCGAATAGATAGCCAGGATCGGGGTGTCTTTCACGCCGAAAACAGGGGCATAATACTGGTTCCAGATCTCGACTGCAGTTTTGACTACAGTTTCCTTCAATTGTTCCTTGGTGGCATTTGGGTTTTCATACATCCATTTCCATACCTTCATGTCGAGCAGTGAAACTCCCATGATTTCGTAGCTGCCCCAGAAATTGTCAATGGCTGAAAGCGCTTCCTTATTCGGATCGTTATCTTTGATGCCCAGCAATTCCAGGTCGTGCTTCTGAAAACTGAATGCGAATGCCTCTGTAAATGCAGTATTTGGAACACCCTGCATCATGTAGTTGTCAACAAAGTAAAGGGAAATGGTTTGCTCAACATTGTGACCAAGTTCATGTATCGCAATGTTATACCCTTTATAGTCCATGCCCCCTTTCCCAATGCGGGTGCGAAGGTGGGCCTTGTCGCCTTTCATTTGAGCACCCCAGGCATGTCCGCTTCCGCGGGCTGGATCAACCGTGATGTGTGATGCGATCTCCCTGGCTTTGTCAGGTTTGAATCCCAGTTTGATCAGCATATTCGGGATGTCAGCCTCAAAGGCTTGCGGATCCGGATATTTGGCCCGGGTGGTTTTATCGAGCAATTCCATGTTCATGCTACTGCGTGCCTTGAATCCATCGTACCAGATATCGAAGGGCTGCAGCGGACGTCCCAGCCTTTTGCTGATCAGTTCGCCAACCTGCTTCACCTGTGCTGAAGAACAGAATTCGGTGAAAAGCTTT
>CAZPWZ010000231.1:0-4633 GCA_964590675.1 uncultured Draconibacterium sp. | reverse complement strand
GCTTTTCCTGTCATTGTATACCCTAATGCCGGACTTCCAAACCAGTTCGGCGAATATGACCAGACCCCGGCCGAAATGGCAGGATTCACCAGGGATTTCCTGGACAACAGTTTTGTAAATATGATTGGCGGCTGCTGCGGGACAACACCGGATCATATCAGGCAATTTGTGCAGCTCGCAAGAAAGGCGAAGCCCCGGTCAGTGCCTGAACGTACGCATGAACTCCGGCTGAGCGGCCTTGAACCCCTGATCATTTTCAAGGGAAGCAACTTCATTAATATCGGGGAACGCACCAACGTAAGCGGTTCAAGGAAATTTGCCCGGCTGATCAAGGAGGAAAAATACGAAGAGGCGCTTTCTGTTGCACGACAGCAGGTTGAAAGCGGAGCCCAGGTTATTGATATCAGCATGGATGAGGCGATGCTCGATGCAGAAAAAGCCATGGTCAATTTCCTGAATATGGTTGCTTCCGATCCGGATGTTGCCAGGGTGCCGGTCATGATCGATTCATCTAAATTTTCAGTTATCCAGGCTGGACTCAAATGCATCCAGGGAAAACCGATCGTAAACAGCATCAGTCTCAAAGAAGGAGAAACCGCCTTCAGGGAGCATGCCGCCTTCCTGCGAAAATTCGGTGCCGCCACGGTAATCATGGCCTTTGACGAAGAGGGCCAGGCTACCACGCTCGAACGGCGCATCATCATTGCCCGCCGTGCCTATGATATTCTTACAAATGAATTGAATTTCCCCCCCGAAGACATCATCTTCGACCCCAACATTCTTACGGTTGCAACGGGTATCGATGAACACAACAATTATGCGGTCGAATTCCTCAACGCGGTGCGGTGGATAAAGGAGAACCTCCCCTACGCCCGTGTGAGCGGAGGCATCAGCAACCTCTCCTTTTCATTCAGGGGCAACGACCCGCTGCGTGAAGCCATGCACTCGGCCTTCCTCTACCATGCCATCAAAGCCGGTCTCGACATGGGGATCGTGAATGCCGGAGCCTTGCCGGTGTATGATGAAATCCCCAAAATGTTGCTTAAGCTAACCGAGGATGTGATCCTGAACCGCCGTAAGGACGCCACGGAGAGGCTGCTCGCTTATGCAGACCAGGTAACGGTTTCCGGAAAAAAAGAAGAAACCGAGGCCGAATGGAGGGCTTTGCCGGTGGTGGAACGATTGCGGCATTCATTGGTTAAAGGCAACGCCGAATTCATCGACCAGGATGTCGACGAAGCCATGCCCCTGTTTGATACGGCCTTGAAAATCATTGAAGGCCCCCTGATGGATGGCATGAACCAGGTTGGCGATCTCTTCGGCAGCGGAAAGATGTTCCTTCCGCAGGTGGTTAAAAGCGCCCGTGTGATGAAAAAAGCAGTTGCCAGGCTGACACCCCGGCTCGAGGCAGAGAAGGCCGCCCTGAAGGGCACACCCCGGAACAATGGCAAGGTGCTGCTGGCAACCGTGAAAGGCGATGTGCACGACATCGGTAAAAATATTGTGGGGGTCGTACTTGCATGCAACAACTACGAAGTGATCGATCTTGGAGTCATGATCCCCGCCGAAAAAATTCTGGCGGCAGCAAAGGAACACGAAGTGGATGTGATCGGGCTCAGCGGGCTGATCACGCCATCACTGGAGGAGATGGTTCATGTTGCCAAAGAGATGGAAAGGCTGAAATTCACTGTTCCGCTCCTGATCGGGGGAGCTACTACCTCCGATATACACACCGCTGTTAAGATTGAGCCCCATTATTCCCAATCGGTGATCCATGTCAAGGATGCATCCAAGGCGGTGGGTGTCGTTTCGAACCTCCTCTCGCAGGAATCAAAAAAGGATTTCACCGATGCCATTAAAAAGAAATATGAAGGGATCAGGAACACCTACGACAAAAAAGCAGACTATTCCTATATCTCCCTGTCCGACGCCCGCAAAAACCGGCTGAAAATCGATTGGAAAAACCATAAGGTATACAAGCCACAGTTCACCGGGAATAAGGTGTTTTATGATTTTCCGCTGGAAGAGATACAACCGTACATCGACTGGACCTTCTTTTTTCACGCCTGGAAGATGAATGGAAAATACCCTGCGATCCTTACCGACCCCGTGAAGGGGACGGAAGCACGCAAGTTGTTTGCTGATGCCCAGCGCATGCTGAAGGATATCACGGATAAGAAAATGCTGATCGCACGCGGTGTGATTGGTTTCTACCCCTGCAATTCGACCGGTGATGATATCGAATTGTATGCCGATGAAACACGGTCAAAGGTAATTTCGACCTTCCGGTTCCTGCGCAACCAGCAGCTCAAGGAGCCAGGTCAGCCGAACCTGTGCCTGGCCGATTTTATTGCCCCCGTTGAATCATCCGTGGTTGACTATATTGGCGGGTTTGCGGTAACGGCAGGACTGGGTGTTGAAGAATGGGTTTCGAATTTTGAACAGGAGCTTGATGACTATAATGCCATCCTGATAAAAATACTGGCCGACCGGATGGCTGAAGCTTTCGCCGAGCTGATGCACCATCGGGTGCGCACTGAATTCTGGGGTTATGATAAGCAGGAAAGCCTCGACATATACTCCATGATCCGGGAAGAATACCAGGGCATCAGGCCTGCACCCGGCTACCCTGCCTGTCCCGAGCATTCAGAGAAACGCACCCTTTTCGATTTGCTGGCTGCCGACAAACAGGTGGATATACAGCTTACGGAAAATTATGCCATGTACCCGGCTGCTTCCGTCAGCGGGTTTTATTTTTCCCACCCGCAATCGCAGTATTTCAACCTTGGCAGGATATCCAAGGACCAGCTTACCGACTATGCGAAGCGCAAAAATTTCAGCTTTGAAAGGGCTGAAAAATTGTTAAACACTAACCTGAATTTTTAATATGAGAGTTATCGACCTGATCAATAAATCCGGTAAAACCCTGTTTTCTTTCGAACTGCTTCCCCCGCTCAGGGGCCACAATATCAACAGCATATACCGCACCATCGATCCGTTGATGGAATTCAACCCTTCATTCATCAATGTGACCTATCACCAGGAGGAGGTTGTCTATAAAAAGCATGAGAACGGATTACTTGAAAAAAAAACGATCCGGAAGCGACCAGGTACCGTGGCCATTTCTGCTGCGATAAAATATAAATACCCTTCGGTCGAGGTGGTTCCGCACATCATCTGCGGGGGCTTTACCAAGGAAGAAACAGAATATGCCCTCATCGACTTCCATTACCTGGGCATCGAGAACATCCTGGCCCTGCGCGGCGACGCCCCGAAAAACCAGCGGACATTCATCCCTGAAAAGCATGGTCACGCCTATGCAAACACACTGGTGGCGCAAATTACCGACATGAACAAAGGCAAGTACCTGGACGATGAACTATTAAATACTTTCAGCACCAACTTTTGTGTCGGGGTGGCTGGTTACCCCGAAAAACATATCGAATCGCCCAACCTGGCCTATGATATGAAATACCTTAAAGCCAAGATCGATGCCGGCGCTGAATATATCATCACGCAGATGTTTTTTGACAACCGCAAATATTTCGATTTCGTAGAGGCCTGCCGCAGGGAGGGGATCAATGTCCCGATAATCCCGGGACTCAAATCAATCTGCACAGTGAAAGAGATAAATGTGCTGCCCCAGGTATTCAATATCGATATCCCGGATGATCTTGTCAGGGATATCATGGCATGCAAATCCAACGATGATGCCTTTAAAGTCGGCATCGACTGGAGCATCAGGCAATCAGAAGAGCTGATCCGGTTCGGGGTGCCGGTATTGCATTATTTTTCGGTGGGCATTTCCGAAAACATTCGCCAGATTGCAAAAGCAATATTTTAACCGTTTTTTATGACTCACTATCAAACGCTGTTGCAAGATGCAGCAGCCGGAAAAAAGAAGTTTGCCGTCCTGATCGATCCGGACAAATACAGCCTTGAATATTTGAGCCGGGTTATAACATTAGCCGTTAATGCGCATGTCGACTATTTCTTTCTGGGGGGAAGCCTCCTGATCAGGGACAGCATGGATCAGTTCATTGCCTATATCAAGGAAAATTCAGAGATACCTGTGATGCTTTTTCCGGGGAACAATATTCAGCTGAACAACCAGGCCGACGGGATTTTGCTGCTGTCACTGATTTCAGGTCGAAATCCGGATATGCTGATTGGCCGGCATGTGATTTCAGCCCCCTACCTGAAGGCAAGCAATCTTGAAGTCATTTCAACGGGATACATGTTGATTGAAAGTGGTTGTACCACCGCTGTAACATATATGAGCAATACCTTCCCGATTCCTTCACATAAAACGGATATCGCCTCCTGCACGGCCATGGCCGGCGAAATGCTTGGCTTGAAACTGATATACATGGATGCGGGCAGCGGCGCCCAAAACCCGGTTCCGGCAGCCATGATACGCAAGGTAAAGGATTCAATCGGCATCCCGTTGATCATTGGCGGAGGAATTACTACGCCTGAACTTGCGAACGCCGCTTTTGAAGCGGGTGCCGATGTGGTCGTTGTGGGAAACGCCATTGAAAGAGACCCGAACCTGATAACCGGAATCGCCAAAATCACCATGCTGATCCCTTAAGTCAACCTATTCCCTAACACATTTAATATCAAACTTATG
>CAZPWZ010000230.1:0-4645 GCA_964590675.1 uncultured Draconibacterium sp. | reverse complement strand
GGAATAAAAAGGAGATCACGGTTACGGCTCCCCTCGAATTCCTTATCTCTGTTTCGTTCAGCCCGGGTTTAATGAAACGCCACAACTCCCAAAGCACATAGGGAATAGCCAGAATCAGGCCTGCTACGAGTGAGATGTTCATGTGTGAGGTGAACTGACCCGCAAGGTTGATGTTAATCAGCTGGAACTGCGATGGATCGATGCAGATCGATGGCAATGAGAGCCACTCCCCGAGTTTGCAGAACACCTTGTAGGTGATGAAATTTTTCGATTTCGGAGCCAGGATGATATCGTCAAACAGCACATTTTTAAAGGCAAATGCGACAATGGACGTGACAACTATTGCAATAAGAATGCGCCACAGGGTTCCGCGCAATTCATCAAGATGCTCCCAGAATGTCATCTCCGCCTGCTCGTCCGGATCGGTGGAATGTGATTGCTTCATTCAAGAATATTATAAAGCAAATGTATGTATAAAAAAAATTCCGCATAATGTTCTATATACGGATTTAACTTTGTATATTTGAATAAATAATTCTATTATGGCCGAACGCGAAATAATCCTTGAACAGATGCTCAAGGTTTTAAAGGATATTGAAACAAATACCTGCGACAAACAGTTCTTCCCGGATACCAATCTGCTTGAGAAGAAAATGGATCATATCATCGAGCTCCATGAAAAGGAGCTTCAACTTTTAAAGGTGCTTGCCAACGACAGGTGCACCTGTAAAAAGAGCAAGAACAAGAAGGATAAAAACGAAAAGAAGGAAAAGAAGGTCAAAAAGGAGAAGAAGTCCTGATCACTCACATCCGGGCTCATTTTGATTTTTTCCTTGTCCATGCCGGTTTTTATGCTGCATCCCCTTTGCTTTCATCGGGCAGCCGTACAAATCGCGGTACAATGCTGAAAGACGATGCGCTTGTTCCGGATTGCACACTTTTTTCAGTTCCAGGTACTGTTTGATGTTTTCCCGTTGAATATTTTTCTGCAACACGGAGAGTTCCTCAGATAATCTGTTAAGGAGGGCGGTATCGGGTTGCTCCTCTTCAAGTTCATTCAGGATGGCGCTCCTGCTTATTTTTATGGCAGCCACGATGGGTTCGGCTTCCTTCTTGTAATTTTGATTTATCACAGATACTTTTTCGGTTTGCCCTGCAGACAGCCCCAGTTCGGTGCTGAAGAACCGGCCTTTTCCCGGTGGTTCCGGACAGCAGGATTCGGCTGGCGGAGACTGGTTAAAGAGGAAAAAACTGATCAGGGCTGCCACATTGATCACGATCAGGATGATCAGCACCCAGACGATATAGCGGTATTTTTGAAAAAAGTTCATGTTTATTTATTTAGGTCAAGGATTTTGTCTTCATCTGTGAATTCGGAGATGAAAAAATCTGATTTCAGGAGTTCTATGTGTTCTGATTTGTCGGCCAACTGATTGGCGGCAGGGTTTCCTGTTTTTGCCGTGTAGGACCCAATCAGAATGCCGGTAAGGAGGGCAAGGGCAAGGGCCACCGGCTGCAGGATCCTGGTCCAAACAGGGATGCTTTGCAAGCCTGAGCGTTCAAATTCCGTATCAATCCGCTGTAAAATGCGTGTGGCCGCGAAGGGATTCGGTTCTGCGGTTTTTTCGATTTCAATCAGTTCGGCAAGGGTGTTAAACCCGGCATCCACCTTTGCACAGGCGGTACACGATGAAAGATGTTCCTCCATCGATTGGCGAAGTTCATCTGAAATCTCACCTTCATGCAGTGCAAAGAGTTTATCGTTAAATTGTTTACAATCCATGGTCAGGTTTTTTGATATTCGGAAAATTGGGGCATCAAATGTTTCTGGAGGTTTAATTTTGCCCGGTGAATCAGGGATTCAACAGCCGGCAGTCCGACATTCATGATTTCGGAAATTTGCTTGTACGATTGATCGTCAAATTTGTTCAGGACAAAGGCAATTCTTTGATTTTCAGGAAGCCTGTTGATGGCTGCATGCAGCAATTCCCGCTTTTCCTTCTCTTCAAAATCAGGAGTGTCCACTGATGGTTCAGCATCCCGACATATACTGTGATCGGTCTGAGTCCTGAACAATGATTCAAGCTTGACCGCAATGCCCTTCCTTTGTTGTTTTTTTACCTGGTTCAGCGATTTATTAACGGAGATCCGGTAGATCCAGGTGGAGAGAGAGGATGTTTTTTTAAACGACTTCATAGAATGGATGACATCGAGAAATATTTCCTGTGATAAATCTTCAGCATCTTCCATGTTTCCCAAGAAATAAAATGCCGTTTTAATCACCTGTTTCTGGTAATGGTTTACCAGGTACTGAAAGGCATTGCGATCACGCTGCAGGATTCCTTCAATCAGTTCGGGGTCGGTCATGCTGTTTTATCAAACAATGAAGTCAAAACATGCCAGATGATCGGCATATTTTGACTTCACCATAATGTTGATATTTACTTTACAGGTTCAGTGGCTGGCGCTTTTCCCTGGCCGGAGCATCCACCTTTGTGCTGGTGTCCCTGCCCGCAGCAGTTGCCTTTTCCCTGGCCTTTACCACAGCCGGCTCCATTCTTGGGACCATTGCCGCAACCAGCCCCTTTACAGTTTCCGGTTGTTCCGCAATTGTCGCATTTTCCATCACCGTTTTTGTCAACGAAATTTTTACCTTGAGCACCTGCGCCTTTGGCTTCGTGATTATCGCAAACGCCATTCTTATTGGCGTCAACGAATTTCCCGGGTGCAGCGGTGGTTTGTTTGGCAGAAGTTTTAGCAGTGGAAGACTCCTGTGAGAAAGTTGTGCCGGCAAGGAATAAAACCAAAGCAAGCGTTAAAAAAATTCCGGATGCAGTTTTCATAGTTTTTTGATTTTTGTTAATGATGAGTGATTATAACATTTAGACAACCAAAAAAGGAAAAACTTGCGGTCTCATGAAAAATTATTCTTTTTTCCCGGTATTGAGTCCAAAAGGAAGGTAGAGCGGGCAGAATCCAATTAAGCTGGTCAGGATGAAAATCCCGGCGAAAATCAATAGAATAATGGCCAGAACCCCGGATATGACATTGGCAAAATACAATGCAATCACTACAACAGCAATCAGTATCCTGATCACCTTATCAATTAATCCCATATTTTTTTTCATTGTTGACAATTTTAAGGTTATTGATTAATAATTTGCCGCAAAGATAAAAAAAATAGTGTTATTAAAGCGATTTATTTTTAAGGTTACCTCCTGATGGAGGCGATGTCGGCAATTGCCTCAATCGCGGCATCAATATCTCCTTCGGTATTGAATGGACCCATACTGAGCCTTACTGTGCCATGGATTTTATCAGTTCCGATTCGTTCGTGCACCATGGGTGCACACTGCAATCCGGTCCGGCAGGCTATATTATAATCCACATCGAGCATAGTTCCAACATCACCTGATTCAAATCCCCTGATGTTCAGGCTTAATACCGGGTTTTGATTTTCGATGCTTTCGGCGCAATAAGTGGTTACATTTTCGATTTGCTGAACCCCTTTACGGAGGCGATCCCATAACATGATTTCCTGATGGTGCAGTTGTTCAATCCCCTGCCCGAGCACCCACTTGACCCCTGCATTTAAACCGGCGACCCCGACAAGATTCAGGGTTCCGCATTCCATCCGGTAGGGGAATTCCTCCAGGTGTGTCTTCTGGGCTGAACGCACCCCTGTGCCGCCAAATCGTGTACCCCGGATGGGTACGTCTTCCATGATATAAGAGCCGCCTATTCCTGTCGGTCCCATCAGGCATTTGTGACCGGTGAAAACAAGCACATCAATCCCCATGGCTTTCATATCGATGGGAATGGCTCCGGCGCTCTGGCTGCTGTCGACAATAAACAGCACCCCGGCCTCTTTGCATATGCTGCCTATCTCCTTCAGCGGCTGAACGGTTCCAATAACATTGGAACTGTGGTTAACTACGACCATCCTGGTATTTTTCCTCAGGGATTTTTTAAAATCATCCGGGTCCACATACCCGTGACTGTCGAATGGAATATGCGTCAATTCAACGCTGTTGCTTATGCTCAAATGATGCAATGGCCTCAAAACCGAATTGTGTTCGAGCATCGTTGTGATCACATGGTCGCCGGGATTGGCGAGTCCCTGCAGCACCATGTTCAGTGAGTCGCTGGCATTGTAGCTGAAGGTAAGCCGGTTCGGGTCATCCCCGTTAAACAGATTGGCAAGCATTTTCCGTGTCTCATGAACCACCTCTTCGGTTGCAATCGCTGCGTCGAAACCCGACCGCCCGGGACTGACGCCGTGCTTTTTATAGAAGTTATACATGAAATCATAAACCACATCCGGTTTCGGGAAGGTTGTTGCGGAATTGTCGAGGTAGATCTGGTTGCTCATAAATTTGATTTGCGGTGGATAGTGATATGTCGTTTAATCATGGTCAAGGATCAGGGCATCGGCGACAAGCGTGCGCGCCTTTTCAAGCGCGCGCGCATTGGAGCCCGGCATGTACAGAACGCTGCGGCGCGGCCTTATGGTCATGTCTGCCCCAAACTGTGTGGCAACAGCTTAGAGCAGGTTCCATGACGATAGAAGCGCCACACGCCGCCGCACCTTAGGCGGATATGGCCGCTCGCTTCAGCAGCTTCTTGTTGGCCAGACTTTCGGCCA
>CAZPWZ010000229.1:0-4645 GCA_964590675.1 uncultured Draconibacterium sp. | reverse complement strand
CCCTGCTGGTTCACATTTCTACCGATTATGTTTTCGATGGAAATGGTTTCCGTCCATATATTGAGGAGGATCCAACCAATCCGGTTTCGTTGTATGCCAAAAGCAAGCATGCCGGGGAACAGCATATCCAGTCCTACGCAAAGCGCGCAGTGATCATCCGTACCTCATGGCTGTATTCTGAATTTGGCCATAATTTTGTCAAAACGATCATTAAATACGGCAAAGAGCGAGGACAGCTTAACGTCGTATTCGATCAGGTTGGCACCCCGACCTATGCACGCGACCTTGCAGAAACTATCCTGGGGATTGTAACCAACGGCAACATTACGGAGGGTGTCGAAATCTTTCATTTTTCAAATGAAGGCGTCGCCAGTTGGTATGATTTTGCCAAGGCTATCATTGAATTCTGCAATATCGATTGCAAAATAATTCCGATTGAAACCAGGGAATATCCGTTACCCGCTGCAAGGCCGTTCTACAGTGTTTTCAATAAATCAAAGATCAAACAGCGGTTTCAGATCGGGATCCCTTTCTGGCGCGACAGCCTGAGGGAGTGTATTGGGCGAATGATGCGTGACGAATAACAGTTAACTATTTACGATTTACGATTTACGATTTACGATTTACAATTGGGGATTTTTGAACAAAAAGCAGGAACAGAAATATGGAAATTGAGCAGACAATTTTAAAACGGGCAAATACCTGGCTCGGTGGCAGTTTTGATGATGAAACAAAGATTGCCGTAAAACAGTTAATGGAAACAAACCCGGTAGAGCTGACCGATTCTTTTTACAGGGACCTTGAATTCGGAACCGGAGGACTCAGGGGGATCATGGGCGTTGGCACAAACCGTATGAATAAATATACCGTGGGTATGGCAACCCAGGGATTAGCTAACTACCTTATACGGATGTTCCCGGAAAAGAACCCGGTAAAAATGGCCATATCCCACGACAGCAGGAATAACAGTAAATATTTTGCCCGGATCGTTGCCGACGTGCTTTCGGCCAAAGGATTCATGGTTTATCTTTTCAGTGACCTGCGACCGACTCCAGAGTTGTCATTTGCCATCAGGCATTTGGGATGCCAGAGCGGGGTCATGGTTACGGCTTCACACAATCCCAAAGAATACAACGGCTACAAGGCCTATTGGGATGACGGCGCGCAAATGATTGCCCCTCATGATGAAAATGTGATCACCGAGGTGCAGAGGATCACCTCCATCGATGATGTCAGATGGACCGCCGTACCTGAAAACATCATCAGCATCGGGGCTGAAATTGACCGTGAATACCTGGATCTTGTTCTCGCCTTATCCCTTTCTCCCGACAGCATCAGGCGGCAGAAGAACCTTAAAATCGTCTACACCCCGCTTCATGGTTGCGGAAGGGAACTGGTCCCCAGGATTCTTTCAATGTATGGGTTCGAAGATATCCATATGGTAAAGGATCAGGCCATAGCTGATGGGAACTTTCCGACTGTTCATTCGCCAAATCCCGAGGAGCATGATGCACTCGACATGGCTATCAATCTTGCCGCGGAGCTCCATGCCGACCTGGTAATGGCCACCGATCCGGATGCGGACCGTGTAGGAATTGCGGTTAGAAACCATAAAAATGAAATGATCCTGCTCAATGGAAATCAAACAGCAGCAATTCTCTTCTATTATATCCTTAAACGCTGGAAAGAGCTGGATAAGCTCAGGGGAAATGAATTTATCGTATCTACCATCGTCACAACAAAATTGCTTTCTGAAATTACCGCTTCATTTGGGGTTACCTATTATGAATGCCTTACGGGATTCAAATACATTGCCGATGTTATCAGGCAGCATGAAGGCCGAAACCAGTTCATTGTCGGTGGTGAAGAGAGTTACGGATACCTGATCGGGGATTTCGTGCGGGACAAGGATGCTGTAAGCGCCTGCGCGCTGATAGCTGAAACAGCTGCATGGATGGCCGACCAGGGCAAATCCTTGTTCGACCTTCTTGTGGAAATTTATCAAAAATACGGATTCTTCAAGGAGTACCTGATTTCTGTTACAAGAAAAGGAAAAAGTGGCGCCGAAGAAATCCAGCAAATGATGGTCGATTATCGCAATAGCCCGCCTCAGGAAATCAACAATTCAAAAGTTGTAAAAATCATGGATTACCTGTTGCAGGTTGAAAAAGATCTGTCGACTGGTATAACCAAAACTATCGGCCTGCCGAAATCCAATGTACTCCAATTTTTACTTGAAGATGGAAGTATCATCAGTGTCAGACCATCAGGAACTGAACCAAAAATCAAATTTTACTTCGGGGTTCGCGAACAACTTGCCAATATTGCAGATTTTGAACAGACTGAACATCGACTCGATATTAAAATAACTGGTATAATCGCTTCAATGAAGCTAAAATAAATGTCAGGAGTTAGGTTGGTTTTTCGCTATCATGCTTATCCAATCCTGAATCTAAATCGGTTACGATCATTTCTCTTTTCAGGAATTTTCCTGCTTTGTATTGCCGTATCAGGCAATCCCGTGCTGCCAATCTATATCAGGGATCAGCATCCGGAGAATGATACCGTATTCATCCCGAAAGGACATTACATCCTGCTGAAAAACACCACCATTGTCATTCCACGTGATACATTTTACATTGTCCATCACCGGCAAAAAACGGTAGATTCTGGTGCCTATAAAAGTTCACAAGTTTTCTATGATACAGTCTACAAAAAGCTGACACGCACCAAATTTACACAACTTCTTTATTATCTTGCTTTTGTACCCCCCACGCAATCTGATTTGCCTGACACCATGCAAGTTGTGAAAAACACCACTCCTTTTGAAGAATTCAGTGGTAAAGTGATCCGTAATATAAGCATCAAGGTGCTACCGCCATTCGGTGCAAATATTTATGATACTGGACGCCAGGCAGAAACTGGCATCGGGAAGGCCCTGAACAGTGTTCATATGAATACAAGGAAATATGTTGTGAGAAAAAACCTGCTGTTTACAAAAGGGGACCTGTTGAATCCGGATCTTTTGGCTGACAATGAAAGGCTGCTGCGTAATTTGTCTGCTGTGGACAATGCCAGGATCATCATAGCCCAGACAGAGCCTGGCAGCGACTCTGTCGACATGATGGTCGTTGTCAAAGATGTTTGGTCCATCGGAATTGATGTTCCCCTGATAACTACCGATAAAGTGAGGTTCCGCATTTACGATGCCAATTTCCTGGGTCTGGGCGATAAATTAACCACCAATATGTCATTGGGTTTATACCGGGCACCATTTTATATGTTAGAAGGGGTATCCTATACCTATTCCAACATCGGTGGTTCGCTGATCGATGCCTCCGCAGGCTATGCGGCAGACCATGACGGGAATAGCAATCTTGTATTCAGCCTTGGCCGGTCATTCGTGACCAATCTTACAAAGTGGGCGGGAGGCGCGACAGTTTTATGGGAGACCTATATCCAAAAGGCGAATGATATCGCCAACATTAAATCGATATTCAATACCCAGGGCATTTGGCTTGGCCGCGCCTTTTTACTTAAGGGGCAGAATAAGGTGTCACGGGCGGTGGTTGCAGCAGCATTTTATCGTAACCAATACACAAAACGCCCGCCGGTCAACATTGATTCGATCCGCAACTATGATGACAGGATGCAGCTTTTAACCACCTTGTCCTTTTCCAGAAATAATTATTACCTGACCGATTATGTTATAAATTTCGGTAAAATTGAGAACCTCCCCTACGGCCATTTGTTTCAGTTCACCATTGGGGCCGATCATAAAAATTCCTATTCCCGGCTGTATTCAGGGATCAATTTGTCGATGGGTAATTATTTTGACAAATTTGGCTACATTTCCGCCTATGTCAAGACAGGTGGTTTTTTCGACCACGGTTCCTTTGAGGATGCCGTCTTTAAATTCAATCTCCGTTATTTCACACCGTTGCTTAAATCAAGGGATAAAAGATACAAATTCAGGGCATTTTACTCTGCAGATTACAGGCATGCCATCAATACACCGGATAACAATTTAACAATTTATAACGCCAACCAAATTTTCAATATAAAGCACCTTCCGTCTGAAGATTATTATAATGGTGTCAATATTCTTTCAGGCAGGTTGTCGACAGTTTGTTTTACCCCATGGTATTTTTACGGATTCCATGTGGGCCTCATGTTAGAGATGCAGGCAGGGCTTGTGGGAAAAAGGGATGAACCTGTTTTTCAGGCACCCGCGTTCAGCAGTATCGGCGTGGCACTGATCATTAAAAATGACAACCTGATATTTCCAGCCTTCATCGTTTCGGCCAGTTTTTATCCATCCTGGCTTGGGAATCCCAGGCAATTGCAATTCATGGTCAGTTCAAACCTGAATACAAACTATTATGATTTCAATGTGTCAGCACCACATCAGGAAAATCTTGGGAACTGAATTGATCAATAAAAACCGTAGTTTTACAATGTGAATTAAAAAAACAAGCATGAGTGATAGCCATTTGAATACAGGCGATGATCCGTTATATTCCAGGAAAGTATTGGAAATGCTTACGGTTGCGAACGAATATTGCCTGTTCCTTGAGAAAGCTGATGAATATACCAGGGATGAACTGCTGAGTTTTCTTCAAAAAATTGCACCGCTGGTATACCT
>CAZPWZ010000228.1:0-4661 GCA_964590675.1 uncultured Draconibacterium sp. | reverse complement strand
CCGGGCCAGATAGATCTGCTTATAGTTGCGTTTCTGCTCCAGCGCCCCTGCCAGTGCCAGCAACGTTTTCCCTGTGCCGGCAATACCCTGCATGGTGACCAGCTTCACATTCGGGTTTAAAATGGCATGCAGGGCAAACACCTGCTCGGCATTGCGGGGATTGATCTTGTAACACCCCTTCTTTTCAATCTTTTCGATCCGCTCCGTCAGGGGATTATAATAAGCCAGCACCGAACTTTTCCCGTTTTTCAGGATGAAATAGTGGTTCGGGATGGGATTCTTGATGCCCACATCCTCCGGAAGGCACCATCCGGCCTCATATATTATATCGATGATGGTCTTATCAAGTCCCTCGATCAGGGTTTTGCCGGAGTACAGCCCCTCCACATCCTTGATCTTGCCCGTTTCAAAATCTTCGGCGGAAATATTCAGCGATTTAGCCTTCAGGCGCAGGTTTACATCCTTGGATACCAGGATGACCTTCTTCCCCGGATTTTCGGCCATCATCACCAGGGCCGCATTCAGGATCCGGTGGTCGGGCTTGTTCTCGCCGAAAACCTTGACGGCATTGAGCTCGCTCTGCTCATTCATCACCACCTTGAACTTTCCTCCCTTCGGCATCCCCAGCGATATCCATTTGGTCAGCGTGGCCTTGTTCGAAAGCCGGTCGATGATCCGGATAAATTCCCGTGCCTCGAAATTGATGGTGTCGTTGCCCTTTTTGAAATTGTCAAGCTCCTCCAGCACCGTGATCGGGATGGCCACATCGTTGTCGTCAAAACTGCGGATCGCGTTATGGTTGTAAAGGATCACCGAGGTATCCAACACGAAGATCTTCTTCTCTTTGGTTTTCTTTTTCAGCATGGAAGATGTTTTGGGTCACGGTCAAATGTAACCAAGAAAGAGCTTAAAATAAGAGTTGGCTGCGGAAGATTTGAACAATGAATTGTTGAATAATTACCAACATTTTTAATGATTGTCACAACAATTGAATAATAACGAACATTCGTACTGATAGTCGCAACAAATAAAATTAAGATAACTTTGAGATCCCCTTATTCCTGCATTATGGCCAATAAAAACAGAAATCAATATCCGAAAATATTTCTGGAAAGCTGGAAATGTTCCATTATTCGTTAACTTTGTCAAATGGATCGAAAGAGAAACCTTCTGTTTTTCAGAAACTATTTCAATGAGTTCTTTGATACTCAAAAAGAGAAGGTTAAGGAAAAGATTGATTACGTGTTGTTTCTAATAACTACAGCTGAGAGAATTCCAAAAAAATTCTTCTCCTATGTTGAAGGAACTGATGGTTTATTTGAAATTCGAATCGAGTTCGAGAGTAATATTTATAGGTTTTTTTGTTGCTTTGATGAAGGCAATTTGGTTGTTCTTTTCAACGGATTTCAAAAGAAAACCCAGAAAACTCCTAGAAATGAGATCGATAAGGCTATAAAGATAAAGAATGAGTATTTCACTTTAAAAAGTAAGATAAATGAAACAGGTAAATAATAATATGGAACTTACAACATTTGATGAACATTTAGAAAAGAGGTATGGTCCAATTGGCAGTTTAAAACGAACTGAGTTTGAAATTAAAGCTAAAGCATTTGCGATTGGAGAAGTCATAAGAGAAGCACGAAAACAAGCTAAAATGACTCAGGAAGAGCTTGCTGAAAAGACTGGCACACGAAAAAGTTTCATCTCAAGGATCGAAAATGGCCATAGCGATATACAGCTTTCAACCCTTTATAGGCTTGTCGAAATTGGCTTTGGTAAGCAGATTAATTTAACAATTGCGGAATAAAAAACTATTAATGGCCATTATAAGCCTGTAAAACCAATGTTATCAGGGATTTCTGCATAACAATGGTTATAATGGCACTTGGTTTGACAGGCAAAGCGAATACGTCACTTAGATTTCTTATCATGAAAAAGCTGCTTTCCGCCCTTCTTTCAACGCTGATGGTGATGGTTTTCCAATCAGGCAGCGCCCAGCAGACAACCTACACAAAAGTCTACTACGACATGACCGGTTCGGCCCAGGTCTATGCCACAATCGCCACCCCCGGCCAGAACTTTTTAATCGCAGGCGAACGCAATGATGAACCCCTGGTAATGAAGATCGACTCATCGGGCAGCATCCTGTGGCAGAAGCGGCTGGCACTCCCCTACTCCCAGCTTTATTGCGCCATTGCCACCCGGGATTCAGGATTTCTGCTGGCCGGAAAAATTTCCAATCCCGCACCTGCCTTCGAAGACTTTCTGTGTATGAAATTAAGCCAGGCCGGTGATACCCTGTGGACGAGAGCCATTGACCTGGGCATTGAAGACCGGGCATTCGGGATAACCGAGAGTGCCGCTCATGAAGTGGTGATCACTGGTTACTCAACTCCCGACGGCGCTTCGGCATCGTCAATCGCAGTAGTGAAGCTTGATTCATCAGGCAACTTTTTATGGGGCCGGACATTCTATGGCGGTAACAGTGCCAATGTAGGCCGGGGTATCTGCCAGGTTCCCGATGGCGGATTTGTCGTGACCGGGAGTATTGCCGGCGCATCACCATACAATGAAGGACTTATCCTGATGAAGCTCACCCCGGATGGGGACCTGTCATGGATAAAAAAACAGGCTAATTTGGTCGGGATCTATTCACAGGGATTTGATATTAAACCTCTGCCCGGCGGACTGATTGTCTACTGGACAAGTACGGATGCCGGAGTAAGTCTCATGAAGACCGATCTCTCAGGGAATGTGCTCTGGAGTAAAGGATATACCTGGAGTAACACTGTTTATTACGGAACACCGGGGCCAAAACTTGGACAAACGAGCCAGGGCGGTTACCTGTTTGTGCAGTATTTTGACATGTTTGGTACGGGTGGCGCAGCCAAAACCGACAGCTCGGGAAATCTTCTCTGGTCAGATTTTGTGGTGGTCATCTCCAATTCGGCCATGGAAACCAGCGACGGGGGATGCCTCATCTCCGGCAATGGTCCTATATATGGCGTCAGTATGTCGCCCAGCGACAGGCCCCAGATCGGGATCATTAAAACCGACTCAGCCGGCAATAGCACAGATTGCGCATTCCTGGGCGGATTCTGGGAGAGCCCCTATACTATTTCATGGTTGACCCCGTCAATTACCTCCACAGTAAAAGGAACAGCGACAAAAATTCACCCTGCCATCATCAGTTTGATTGATCTTGACACCATATCGGGATGTGTTACGGTATTCGGGAGTGCAACAGAAAATCAGCCGCAGTCAAGCAGCCTGCTGATCTTTCCCAATCCTTCTGATGGTAAGTTTTCACTGGAATTCACCACCCCTGTTTCCTCCGGAACAATGCTCCTCGAAGTTTTCGACTGCCGGGGGAAACAAGTATACCGGTCGGCGTTGCCCGCAATAAATCCTTTACCGGTAACCCTGTCGTCGCTGCCAGGTATAAATGTTGTACCGGTAACCCTGTCGTCGCTGCCGCCGGGCATCTACCTCATCAGGGTCATCGCAGGTGATGAGGTGTACACCAAAAAACTAATAATCTGCCGGTTCTGAGCTGGCAAGTTAACCGGCAAGGGAAAAATCAATCCATTTGGCTGTGTATTTCAGGCAGCTTTGTACCTTTGGAGTCCAAAATTACACCGTGCCCGAAAAAAAACTTTTCCTCCTCGACGCGATGGCCCTGATTTACCGGGCCTACTTCGCATTTAATAAAAATCCACGGCTGAGTTCCAAAGGAGTGAATACATCCGCGGTTTTCGGTTTTGCCAATGTACTTCTGGACCTGTTGAAGAAGGAAAAACCCACGCATATCGGGGTAGCCTTCGATACCATGGCCCCAACCGTGCGGAAGGTCGGTTTTGATGCCTACAAGGCGCACCGCCAGGAGACCCCCGAAGATATCATCAATTCGCTGCCATACATCCATGAACTCATCGAAGGATTTAACATACCCACGCTGTATGTTGATGGTTATGAGGCCGATGATGTGATAGGAACCCTGGCCAAACAGGCCGAAAAACACGGGTTTATCACCTATATGATGACCTCCGATAAGGACTTTGGCCAGCTTGTCAGCGATAAAACCTTCATCTACAAACCAGGGAAGTTCGGCAGCGATGTGGAGATCCTCGGGGTGAAGGAAGTTTGCGAGAAATTCAACATCCGGCGGCCCGAGCAGGTCATCGATATCCTGGGGCTCTGGGGAGATGCCTCCGATAACATCCCCGGAATTCCCGGCGTGGGCGAAGTTACCGCGAAAAAGCTGCTGGCCGAATTTGACTCCGTTGAAAATCTGATCGCCAACGCGGATAAGATCCCCAATGAAAAGCTCCGCCAGAAGGTCATCGAATTCCGGGAGCAGGCCATCATGTCGAAACAACTGGCCACCATCATCCTCGATGTTCCCATCGAATTCGACGAATCGAAACTTATCATGGAACATCCCGATGAGGCAAGGCTGAAAAAGCTGTTCGATGAGTTGGAATTCCGGACCTTTTCGCAGCGGCTCACGACTTATCTGTCGGGACAAAAAAAGGACGCGGGACACGAGATGCAGGACACGGGACGCGGGACTCGGGACGAAACAATCGGGACGCGGGACGAAACAATCGGGACACGGAACGCGGGACACGGGACGGAAAAACCGGGACGCGGGACGAGGG
>CAZPWZ010000227.1:0-4671 GCA_964590675.1 uncultured Draconibacterium sp. | reverse complement strand
GGCCGGGATCTTAATCAACTTGCAAAGATAGGTAAACTTGACCCTGTTATCGGCCGAGATGAGGAGATACGCCGGATTTTGCAGATATTATCCCGACGTACAAAGAACAACCCCATTCTGATCGGCGAGCCGGGTGTTGGTAAAACAGCCATTGCCGAAGGACTTGCTCACCGGATAATCGATGGTGATGTGCCTGAAAACCTGAAATCCAAGCAGATATATTCGCTTGACATGGGAGCGCTGATTGCCGGCGCCAAATACAAGGGTGAGTTTGAAGAGCGCTTGAAAAGCGTGGTAAAGGAGGTTATTGCTGCTGAGGGAGAGATCATTTTATTTATCGATGAAATCCACACCCTCGTGGGTGCAGGTGCAAGCGAAGGGGCGATGGATGCGGCAAACATTCTCAAACCAGCCCTGGCGCGCGGTGATCTGCGAGCGATTGGGGCAACCACTCTGAAGGAATTTCAGAAGTATTTTGAAAAGGATAAGGCCCTGGAACGCCGTTTTCAACAGGTACTGGTCAGCGAGCCAGATACCCTGGATGCGATCTCAATCCTGCGAGGGTTAAAGGAAAGGTATGAAACACATCATCATGTCAGGATCAAAGATGAAGCCATCGTTGCAGCAGTGGAATTGTCGCAGCGATATATTACAGAACGGTTCCTGCCCGATAAGGCCATCGACCTGATTGATGAGGCTGCTTCAAAGCTTCGCCTCGAGATTAATTCGGTTCCTGAAGAAATCGAAATTATCGATCGGAAAATCAGGCAGATGGAAATTGAACGCGAAGCCATCAAGCGGGAGCAGCATGACGAGCGGCTTACCTTGCTTAATGCAGAAATTGCCAACCTGAAAGATGAATATCAGCATCTACGGGCAAAGTGGAAATCTGAAAAAGAGCTGGTTGAGCGGATTCAGTCACGGAAAAGATTGATCGAATCGCTCAAACTCGAAGCAGAACAAGCTAATCGCATTGGCGACCTTGGAAAGGTGGCCGAACTCCGCTATGGTAAAATTCCGGAGGCAGAAAAGGAGATTGAATTGGTAAAATTAGAACTATCTGAAATACAAAAAGATAACCCCTTGGTCAATGAAGAGATCGGCGCCGAGGAAATCGCCGATATTGTTTCCCGATGGACCGGGATCCCTGTCAGCCGTATGCTGCAAAGTGAGCGTCAGAAGCTGTTAACACTTGAATCGGAGCTTCATATGCGTGTTGTCGGACAGGATGATGCCATTACAGCCGTTGCGGATGCCATACGTCGCAGCAGGGCCGGATTGCAGGACAATAAGCGCCCAATCGGATCCTTCATTTTCCTGGGAACAACCGGTGTTGGCAAAACCGAACTGGCAAGGGCCCTCGCCGATTTCCTGTTCAATAACGAAAACAACATGATCCGGATCGATATGTCGGAATACCAGGAAAGGCATGCCGTTTCGCGGCTCATCGGTGCCCCCCCGGGCTATGTGGGTTATGAAGAGAGTGGACAGCTGACCGAAGCCGTAAGGCGAAAACCCTATGCCGTCGTGCTGCTTGATGAAATCGAGAAGGCGCATCCCGATGTGTTCAACATCCTGCTTCAGGTGCTGGATGATGGCAGGCTGACTGATAACAAGGGGCGGACTGTTGATTTCAGGAATACGATCATAATCATGACTTCAAATATCGGTTCTCATGTCATCCAGGAAAATATGGAACATGTAAACGATCAAAACCGGGATGAGATGATAAACCGGACGAGAGAGCAGGTTTTAGAAATATTGAAGAAAAGTATGCGTCCGGAGTTCCTGAACCGCGTTGATGAGATCATCATGTTCAATCCGCTTACCATGGAAGAGATCGTGAGGGTGGTGGAACTTCAACTCGGCATGGTCATGAGTATGTTGCAAAAAAACAATGTAACTCTGACAGCCACGCCTGCTGCCATCGCCTTGATTGCAAAGCTGGGGTTTGATCTGCAATACGGGGCCAGACCGATCAAACGGGTGATCCAGAAGGTTGTCCTGAATGAACTTTCAAAAATGATCCTGGAGGGAAAAGTAATCCGGGATGCTGAAATAGAGATGAAAGAAGAGAACGGGGTGCTGGTATTTGGGAATAAACAGGCTAATTAATCCCGGATTCCTCCACTTTCTGCAGGGTTCCTTTATTATAAAACTCTCTTTTTGAGATTTCACCCTTTTCATTGTAGTAAATCCAGGTGCCATCCTGGTGCCCTGAAATATATTGGCCGGAAATCATCACCTGACCGGAGTTGTAGAACGTTTTAAACTGGCCTTGCTTCTCCCCTCCCTTGTATGCGCCGCGCAGTTTCAGCATGCCATCCGTGTAGTACTGCTCCCATAATCCGTCACGAATTCCTTTTTTATAATAATGCATCTCTGATGATCCGCCGTCGGGATAGAATACCTTTGAAATACCCTCGATTAACCCATTGACATAACGCTCCTCTGAGACCAGGGTCCCGTTTGACTCACTGAAAAACTGCCAGATGCTGTCCTTCTTTTCGTCCAGGTAATTGCCGGCTGCCATTTTCCTGCCATTGGTAAAGTAAGAGGTCGTGACTGCCCTCCTCCCGTTACCGGACACGATGGCGATAGTTTTCAATTTTCCGTTGGGATAAAAATACCTGAATTCTCCAATTGGTTTACCATCCTTGAAACGGCCTTCATAAACAGTTTGTCCTGCAGTATCCGATTTTCGCCAGAAACCCTGTTTAAATCCATGATTATCAGTAATATTAATGGTATCCTGGGCCATCAACGCCTGAAAAAAAATAGTGAACAGTATGAGCACGAAACTCCGGATCATAATCCTTAAAAAATTACTTTTGCAAAGTAAATAATAATTTCACTTGCAAACCTATCCTTCAAAACTTCTGGAACAGGCAGTAAATGAACTTGCCAAACTTCCCGGCATCGGACGTAAAACGGCCCTGCGCATGGCTTTGCACCTGCTTAAACGTAATATGGCCGAAGTTGAAGCACTTGGAACTGCCGTAATTAAAATGCGGAATGAGATTAATTATTGTACTGCATGCCGGAATATTTCGGACCAGGATCTTTGCGCCATCTGCGCAAGCCCCAAACGGGATCATGCCCTGATATGTGTGGTTGAAGATATCCGCGATGTTATGGCAATAGAAAACACTGGTCAGTTCAGCGGGGTTTACCATGTTTTGGGCGGGATCATTTCCCCCATGGATGGCATCGGTCCCCAAAACCTGCATATCGACGCCCTGATGGACAGGCTGGCAGACGGAGCTGTTGGGGAGGTCATCCTGGCACTCCCGACCACCATTGAAGGGGATACTACAAATTTTTATCTTTTCAGGAAACTGAATGGGTACCCGGTAAAAATTACCACCATAGCCCGCGGGGTCTCTATCGGGGATGAGCTGGAACATACAGATGAAGTCACCCTCGGACGTTCCATCCTGAACCGCACGCCCTATGAATCGGGGCTGTTACGTAAATAACTGAATTTTAGAACAATTCGAGTTGATTTACCTTCACATGGTTGTTGCTGGTCACCTCCAGGCCGGCATAGTTTTGTAATAATGGTCGTATGGCCTTTTTGATCAGTTTATTCGGGGTTGTGCGCCGCGATTTACTGTAATTGATCAGCGATTTTTTCTGCCGGGCAGTGACTTTGATCGTGATGGTCTTGAATTTTATCGGCTTACGCGTTTTTTTAGCTTTCTTCCGGGGCATTTTTTCAACTGTCTTTTAAGATTTCCTTGAAGTCGCTGATGATTTTATTTGCCAGGTTCTGAGCTTTGCTGGGCATATCGCTTTCTGCATAGATCCTTACAATCGGCTCAGTGTTCGACCGGCGCATGTGAACCCATTCATTTTTAAAATGGATTTTAATCCCGTCGATGGTTGATACCGGATGTGCCTGATATTTTTCGATCATCCGGTTAAGTATCTTATCAATATCCATATCCACTGAAAATTCTATCTTGTTTTTCGAGATGAAATAACTTGGATACTGATCGCGTAATGCTGAACATTTCACCTTCGATTTGGCAAGGAAGGTCAAAAACAGGGCAATTCCTACTAACGCATCGCGGCCATAATGCAACTCCGGGTATATAATTCCACCGTTTCCTTCACCCCCGATCACTGCCTTTTTCAGCTTCATCATTTCAACAACATTGACTTCTCCAACAGCAGATGCAAAATACTCACCTCCTGCTTTTTCCGTAACCTCTTTTAAAGCTTGGGTTGAGGACAAATTCGACACGGTATTGCCTCTTTTATGTTGCAGGATATAGTCTGAAACAGCAACCAGTGTGTACTCTTCACCAAAAGGTTCACCGATTTCGTTGATGATTGCAAGTCGATCGACATCAGGATCGACCACAAATCCAAGGTCGGCCTTGTTTTTCACAACCTCCTCACAGATATCACGCAAGTGTTCAGGAAGCGGTTCGGGATTATGAGGAAAATGCCCGGTCGGATCACAGTAAAGCCGGTCTATCTTATTTACATTTAAAGCTTTAAGCAAAAGTGGTATGGCAATTCCGCCGGTGCTGTTCACTGCATCTATCACAACCCGGAACCGGGCATTCCTGATGACCTCCATATCAACCAGCGGCAGTTCAAGTATCTTCTCGATGTGTTTCCCGATATAAGTATCATCGGTTCTGTAACTTCCAAGGTTGT
>CAZPWZ010000226.1:0-4686 GCA_964590675.1 uncultured Draconibacterium sp. | reverse complement strand
GACGAACTGGTTTAAAACATAGCGTTGTTCATGAATGATGCCCCCGTTGCGAACCAGGTTGCAGGGATCATGCAGGGTGACTATATCTTTGACCCTGTCAGGATCCAGGTGTATCCGGACGTTGCGGATATAATTTGCAATGCATTCCACTGAGGTTATGACCTCCCAGGGAAAATGTTCCTTTAAATAGTTGGGTGCCTCCCACCTGAAGGCCCTTGATCCATGACCGCATTCGGCGAGCACCAGGGTTTGCGACTTCAGCGCCTCCATCTCTGTCCACAGCCTGTCGCCTATAATCCCGGCGCCATACGTATCTCCCGAAAAAAAGGCATAATTGGTCACATCGTACATTTTGGAGGACAAGGTCCAGCTTTCGCCGGCAGCAAAGAATATTTTGGCCATGGCGGCAATGGAGAGGGGGTAGAACTTGGGTTCCCTGGGATTCAGGGTGTAAAGGACTTTCCTGCCGGGCTCATCGATGGGTATTACTGCTGCAGGATCGTTGACCTCGTCGATCAGCTCTTCCTCCATCCATTTCAGGGTATCTACGAATTCATTGGTGGGGATGCTCATATTGTTTCCTGATTCCAGTGCAGCATTGACCGTTGATTGCAGCGTAGCCGGAACCATGCCCATATTGGCCAGCATTGTACGTCCTGTCCTCACAAGGTAGGAAATGTCGACTCCAATGGAACAATGCGATGTACAGCGTCCGCACATGGTGCAGGCGCCAAAAAGCAGGTCGACCATCTCCTGGGCGGTAGCTTCATCAAGGTTGCGTGCGTTGACCAAGGCAGGGAAGATCTTTCCTGTAAATGTATGATACCGCCTGTAGATTGAAGAGACAATGTCGACCTTGCGAGCGGGGGTCAACCGTTCGTCTTTCGTAACGAGATAATAGATACAGCTTTCGGCGCATAGTCCGCAATGAACACAACTGTTCAGGTGGGTGATCAGTTTACTGTCGGCTGGATCTTTGAAAACTTCCAGTCCTTTTTGGATGATATCATCATTCAGTATTCCCATCAGTTTGAACAGTTACATTGGTTTCGGCGGCCAAACGCCGCGCCAGCCGTAAAACAGGCCCAGGTGGTAGCGGGCGGCAAAAAAATAGATCGCATGTTTCAGCTTCCCGACTGGGAAATAGAGCAAAAGAAGGCTTGCCAGGATAAAATACAATGGCAAGGTCGCGGGAAGGATGAGCAACATGGCGGTTATCAATTGAAAAAGGGTAACGAGCAGGTTTGATATGTAATCATCAGGACTTGAAAGACTTCTCAATTCATGATGAACCAGGCGCTTGATAAGGATCCCGGCGCCACATCCACCGGTTATCAGAAAAAAAGCCGCGAAAATACCGGCAGCGATTCCTTCGATGCGAAAATTCAGCAGAAAGATAAAAAACAGGAATATCGCCAGAAAGGTTCCCAGGTGATACAGTATCCCGGACACATAGGTGGGAAGATGCAGAAATGCCGATTCCTTTTTCACCGGGCTCATGGCGCCGGTGAAGGAATAAAATATGGCGGGACCGGTTTTACCGGCGGCCGGGGCATAATCCTTAGGATTTCCGAGACGGACCAGCCTGAACAGGTGATAAAAGGAGGTGGCCAGGCAAATGGCAAGCGAAACCAGCGTGAGATAATGATACCACTGCATAATCGTACGGTTTTTCAGACACATCCATCCGGTTTCGGGAGTCCGGCAACACGGCAGGCTCCGCGGGCAGGCCCGAGTGGGAACAATTCGTAAATCTCCCGCAGCTTAACGCCGGTCGTCTGGCATATCACGCGGATCATAGGGGCCATGCCTTTTTCCTCCCAGTTTGAACGGATGATTCTTACAATCGCCCAATGCTTTTCACTCATTTCAGGGATGCCGTCATATCGTGCAATCAAGGATGCAAGTTCCTCGTTCCAAATAGTCGGATCAGATAAAAAACCATCACCATCAACTTCCAGGATCCTGCCTTCAATTTCTAATGTTGCCATATATCGTTTTTGGGATTATTCGTTTTTGGGATTATTCGTTTGGGAAATTTCATTATCAAACCGATCCATGATTTCATCAACGGAAAGCGGTGTATCTGGTAAAACAAAATCGGGGCAAAAATGCAGGATGTTGTTCGTCTTGAATCGTTTGCAGCTTGTCCAGTTGTCGGCGCTGCCGGTGCAGTAATGCTTAATGAACGTTTCACGCTGGTTTTCGGTTTCAACGAATCCCGGGATATGGACCAGCTGGCAGGTAGGGTAGTTGGGACAATGCATCCAAGTTTTTTTTCTGGTGTGCTGTGTGCGAAAGTAGGAAAAAAAATGATATCGCGGGGGGCATCCGAAAAATGTTATTGCTGTATTAATCCAGTATAAACCAGGATTGAATCCTGCTGGTATCCCTCGTTTCCGACTTATGCTGAAATTCGTTGGTTTGTTTGTTATAAACGTAATCGAGCGCCCATTCCTCGTGGTGTTCACTGATCTGTTTCAAAGCATCCGCTAAATAATACAGTTCGTCGCCGGTCATGGTCGGATGCAAAGAAACGCGGACCCATCCGGGTTTTTCCGACAGGTCGCCCAGGTTGATTTTCTCGGTTATTTTCCGTGAGGTTTCATAACTGACGTCAAGTAAAAAATGGCCGTAGGTCCCTGCACAGGCGCACCCGCCTCTCACCTGTATCCCAAACCGGTCGCTGAGAATACCGACAATCAGATTGTAGTGAATATTGGTCATGTAGAAGGAGATAACGCCAAGCCGGTCTTCTACCTGGTTGGCGAGCATATGCAGACCCGGAATTTTGCTGAATGCTTCAAAAGCATACCGGACCAGTTCCTTCTCCCGCTGATGGATATTTTCAACTCCCATCCGGTTCTTCAGTTCAATGGCCAATGCAGTCCTGATGGCCTGAAGAAATCCTGGTGTTCCGCCATCTTCTCGAATTTCGATGTTATCGATGTATTTGTATTCCCCCCAGGGATTGGTCCAGTCAACAGTGCCTCCTCCAGGCTGATCAGGCACTTTCATGTTATAAAGCCCGGAGTCGAAAATCAGGACGCCCGACGCTCCGGGTCCCCCTAAAAACTTGTGAGGCGAGAAGAACAGGGCATCCAGCTTTTCCATGGGATCAACAGGGTGCATGTTCATATCATCATAGGGAGCCGAAGCCGCAAAATCAATAAAGGCAAGTCCCCCGTACTGATGCATCAGTCGCGCCATCGCGTGGTACGGCGTTCTTATTCCGGTAACATTGGAACATGCCGTGAAGGCCCCGATCTTCCTTTTCCGGTGCTCATACTGCTGTAAAGCCTTTTCCAGGTTATTAAGATCCACCAGCAGATCATTCCCGGGTTCAACAACCACAACATCCGCAATGGTTTCGTACCAGGTTGTCTGATTGGAGTGATGTTCCATGTGGGTGACAAATACAACAGGCTTTTCCGATTCATCCTGAAATTCATGGCAGGCTTCCTTACTGCAGGGCTTCAGCCCGAGGATGCGCTGAAACTTGACAATGGCCCCGGTCATGCCGAATCCGGTCGTAATAATCACATCATCTTTCCCGGCATTCACATGCTGCTTGATCTTTTCATGAGCCAGATGATAGGCCTGGGTCATCAATTTACCGACCATACTTGTCTCGGTATGCGTATTCCCGACAAACGGACCGATGGATTCAAGCATGATTTTCTCAATCGGCATATACAACCTGCCGCTTGCCACCCAATCGGCATAAATCATCCTCTTTTTTCCGTATGATGTTACATAATCGCAATCGTTGCCTATGATGTTTTTCCTGAATTGTCCGAAATAATTTTCAAGTGTCATAAGGAATTGTATTGATGCATTTTTGATGGGCGCCCCGGATGCGAAATTAACAAAATTCCTGACTTCTTTTTTATGGTGCTCAACCCGGATCATGCAGACCAGCGGTATTCATATTATTATTCAAATGTAAATGCCCGTAGCGGTTTTTTTAAGACATTTGCATTTCAGTTGGTCAATGCGATTTGTCGCCTGTGAAAAATACCGATTGAGGTATAATGAAATGTGAATCCATTCAGGATTAATTCAAGCTGCTTTATATGCATAGATCTGTTCAGGAAAAGGCTAACTGCCGCGATTGCAGTGAAAAGTCATGTGCAGCGGCGGTTCTCAATCCGAATGAGGTTGGCCTGGTTGATGAAAACAGCCGGGAAGCTGCATTCAGGAAGGGTGACATTATCCTCCATGAAGGATCGATGACTTCGCATATTATCTACCTGAAATCAGGCATGATCAAGGAGTACCAGAAGGGACCAAACGACAAGGAGCAGATACTGCAGATTATTAAGAAACATACATACCTGGGATTGCCATCCCTATTTGGCGACCGGGTGAATCACTACTCCTATGCTGCCCTTGAGGATATTACAGTTTGTTATATAGATGTCAGTGTGTTTACTCAGCTGATCAGGCAAAATGGCAATTTTGCATACGAGATACTGGTTTCGGTGAGCCGCGACAGCCTTACCAACTTTCACCGGTTCATGAACCAGTCGCAGAAAAAGACCTATGGTCGCGTGGCCGATGCACTGCTTTACTTCTCGGGGATCATCTTTGAGTCAGACATGTTTGAGATCCCCTTTTCACGATAGGAGTTTGCCGACCTGGTTGGTATTTCGAGGGAAAGTTCTACACGGGTACTGACAAAAT
>CAZPWZ010000225.1:0-4691 GCA_964590675.1 uncultured Draconibacterium sp. | reverse complement strand
AGATCGCGCTGAAGTATCACCCGGTCACCAAACTTTCCGCCATCAACAGCCTGGTCAGGATTTCTAAGCCAGGATTGCGGAAGTATGTCGACAACGAGCATCTTCCCCGTGTATTAAACGGACTGGGTATTGCGATCCTGTCAACTTCCCATGGTATTATGACCGATAAGGAAGCCCGCACGCAGAAGGTCGGCGGTGAGGTATTATGTCACATCAGTTAATTAGGAGAATACAAACATGTCAAGAATAGGAAAACTGCCGATCACAATACCCGATGGCGTGAAGATCTCGGTCTCCGATACCAATCTGGTCACTGTGAAAGGAAAGATGGGCGAACTTCAGCAGCAGGTGGACCCGAAGATCACATTGAAAATTGAAGGCAATTTGCTGACGGTTGAACGTCATTCGGAAGCCCAGGACGATCGCGCGAAGCATGGTCTTTACCGTTCACTGGTTTTCAACATGGTGAAAGGTGTGTCTGAAGGATTCACGACGGTTCAGGAATTGGTGGGTGTAGGTTATAAGGCAACCGGTAACGGCCAGCTGCTTGAACTTTCACTTGGATATTCCCACAACATACTGATGGAACTTCCTGATGCAATCAAGGTTGAAACAACTGCAGTAAAGGGAAAGAACAACTCGATCATTCTTAAATCGGTCGACAAGCAACTTCTCGGCCAGGTAGCTGCCAAAATCCGTTCGTTCCGCCGTCCGGAGCCATACAAGGGTAAAGGTATCCGCTTCCAGGGTGAAGAGATCAAGAAGAAGGCTGGTAAATCTGCCGCCGGACAATAATAAAGTGGTAAGGGCGATCTGCCAGATCGTTCCAACAATTAAAAAAAGAATACAATGGCTATTAAGAGTAGAAAAGAATTTCGCAGGTTCAGGATCAAAAAAAGGATACGTAAAATCGTACAAGGGACACCTGACAGGCCTCGCATGACCGTATTCCGCAGCTGCAAAGCGATCTATGTCCAACTTATCGATGATCAGGCTGGAAAAACTCTGGCCTCAGCCTCTTCAATGGAAAAGGCCATGGTCGACAAGAAGGGTACAAAAACAGATATCGCGAAGTTGGTCGGAAAACAAATCGCCGAGAAAGCCATCCAGGCTGGAATCGTAAATGTGGTTTTTGATCGTAATGGTTATTTATATCATGGCAGGGTAAAAACTTTGGCCGATGCAGCCAGAGAAGGTGGCCTAAAATTCTAAGGAAGATATGACAAACGTTAATGTAAAGAGAGTAAAGTCGAGCGAAATCGAATTCAAGGATCGCCTGGTCAGCATTCAGCGTGTGACCAAAGTTACCAAAGGGGGCCGTACCTTCAGTTTTTCTGCCATCGTGGTAGTGGGAAATGAAAACGGTGTTGTCGGTTACGGACTTGGGTAAGCCAAGGAAGTCACGGCGGCGATTGCCAAAGGTGTTGACGATGCCAAGAAAAACCTGATCAAGGTTCCGATCCTCAAGGGTACGATTCCTCATGACCAGTTGGGTAAGTACAGTGGTGCCCTCGTGTACCTGAAGCCTGCAGCCCCGGGAACCGGTGTAATTGCAGGTGGTGCCATGCGCGCCGTGCTGGAAAGCGTTGGCGTAAAGGATGTGCTTGCGAAATCAAAAGGTTCATCCAATCCGCACAGCGTGGTAAAAGCCACCATCAATGCCCTCATCAAGTTAAGGGATCCTTATACGATCGCCCAACTCAGGGGAATTGAAATGAATCAAGTATTTAATGGCTAATTTATATTATTAAAGGCTGTTTATAGCAATGGAAAAAATTAAAATCACACAGGTTCGCAGTGGCATCGGAAGACCGTTGCGTCAGAAACGTACCCTCGAAGCATTGGGTCTCAAAAGGATCCGCCATACCGTTGAACACGTAGCTACCCCCCAGATCCTGGGTATGGTGAACAAGGTTCAGCACCTGGTTACAGTTAAAGAAGTAAAATAATAGATAAACGATACTGAAATGGATTTAAGCAATCTTAAACCGGCAAAAGGTTCAACAAAAAAGGTTAAGCGCATAGGCAGGGGACAGGGTTCCGGGCATGGTGGAACATCCACCCGTGGTCATAAAGGAGCAAAGTCCCGTTCCGGTTACTCCAAGAAACTGGGGTATGAAGGCGGACAGATGTCGCTCGTTCGGCGTGTTCCAAAGTTTGGATTCAAGAACTTCAACCGTGTTGAATATAAGGGAATCAACCTCGATGTCCTGCAACTAATCGCTGAAAAAAATAATCTGACGGCGATCACGCCGACGGTCATCGTCGATTGCGGTTACGCATCGAAGAATGACAAGATTAAAATTTTAGGCCGCGGAGAACTGAAAGCCAAACTGGAGATCACGGTTCACGGTTTCTCGGCCACTGCCAAAAAGGCCATTGAAGAATTAGGTGGAGTCGCTAACACACTTTAAACTTGTTTGAATGAAAAAACTGATTCAAACCATTCGAAACATCTGGAAGATTGAGGACCTGCGTAAGAGGATCCTTTATACAATCGGAATCATCCTGATTTATCGTCTGGGATCTTATGTAGTACTGCCCGGTGTTGACCCCAGCATGCTTGCGAACTTACAGAACCAGAGCAGCTCGGGATTGCTTGGATTGTTAAATATGTTTTCAGGAGGCGCATTTTCAAATGCCTCTATTTTCGCACTGGGGATCATGCCCTATATTTCTGCCTCTATCGTAATGCAGTTGCTGGGTATGGCCATTCCCTACTTCCAGAAACTTCAGAAAGAGGGCGAAAGTGGTCGTAAGAAAATCAACCAGATGACGCGTTATCTAACCGTGATCATTTTGATTTTCCAGTCGCCTGCGTACATTGCAAACCTGGCTGCACAGCTGCCAGCTGAAGCGATTTCCCCCTTTAACCCGAATATAACGCATCATTCGGTATTCTCTTTCTTTGGAATTTCCTCCATCATTATTCTCACCGCTGGTTCCATGCTGGTCATGTGGCTTGGTGAGCGCATCACCGACAAGGGTATTGGCAACGGTATCTCCCTGATCATCATGATCGGGATCATTGCCCGCCTGCCGTTTTCACTGGTTGGTGAGCTGGTTTCAAGAATGGAGCAGAAGGGTGGCGGTCTTGTATTCTTTGTGGTCGAAATAGCCTTCCTTGTCCTGGTTGTCCTCGTTACAATCCTGCTCGTGCAGGGAACACGAAAGATACCCGTGCAATATGCGAAACGCATTGTAGGTAACAAACAGTACGGCGGTGTTCGCCAGTACATCCCGTTAAAGGTGAATGCTGCCGGTGTTATGCCGATCATTTTTGCCCAGGCGATCATGTTCCTGCCGCTGACCATTGCAGGGTTCGCCAGCAACGAGACACTGACCGGTTTTGCAAGGGTATTTACTGACATTGATGGCTTCTGGTACAATTTTGTATTTTTCATCCTGATCATATTATTTACCTATTTCTATACGGCCATCACGGTTAATCCAAACCAAATGGCGGAGGATATGAAGAAAAACGGGGGTTTCATTCCAGGTGTCAAACCGGGTAAGAAAACGGCGGAATTTATCGATGATGTGATGTCGCGGATCACGCTGCCGGGATCAATTTTCCTGGGTTTCGTTGCCATCATGCCATCCCTGGTAAGGATGATCGGAATTACTTCACAGTTTGCTCAATTCTATGGTGGTACTTCACTGCTGATTCTGGTTGGCGTCGTACTGGATACCTTGCAGCAGATCGAGAGTCATTTACTGATGCGTCACTATGATGGTCTGACAAAATCGGGCCGCATAAAGGGACGTTCATCTTATGCTGTTGGTCAATAGGGTATGTTTAACAAACAAATGACAGTTAAATCGGCGGAAGAGATTGAATTACTGAGAGAGAACGCCATAATTGTCAGCAAGACCCTCGCGGAAGTCGCGAAAAGCATACAACCGGGTGTTAAAACGATAACACTTGATAAAATAGCTGAAGAATTTATCCGGGCCGAAGGGGCAATACCCGGGTTTAAAGGATACAGGGGATTTCCGGCAACCCTGTGCATCTCCGTAAATGAAGCGGTGGTGCATGGAATACCGGGTGACAGAGTTCTTAAAAATGGTGATATAGTTTCGATCGACTGCGGATGCCAGAAGTATGGCTATTACGGTGATTCTGCATACACTTTCCCGGTTGGGGAGGTAAGTGAAGAGGTGATGAAACTGCTGAAGCATACCAAAGAATCCTTGTACAGGGCTGTTGAAATGGCCGTTGCAGGGAAACGGGTAGGTGACATCAGTGCGAGTGTGCAGGAATATGTTGAGGGGTTTGGTTATTCGGTGGTTAGAGAATTGGTGGGGCATGGAATTGGTCAGCAGTTACACGAAAAACCGGATATTCCCAATTACGGGAAGCGAGGTTCGGGAGCGAAATTGCAGGCGGGACTGACAATCTGTATCGAACCCATGATCAACCTGGGTACGAAATCAGTGGTTCAGGACCAGGATGGATGGACGATACGCACAGCCGACAGGATGCCATCAGCTCATTATGAGCTTACGGTTGCTGTCAGAAAGGAAAAGGCAGACATTCTCTCAACGTTCCGATATATTGAAGAAGTACTAGGATCAAGCAGCATATAGTATGGCAAAGCAATCGTCAATCCAACAAGATGGCACGGTCATCGAATCCCTCGGAAATGCAATGTTCCGTGTGGAATTAGAAAACGGGCATGTAATAACCG
>CAZPWZ010000224.1:0-4721 GCA_964590675.1 uncultured Draconibacterium sp. | reverse complement strand
GTTCCATCATCATTTATCCGTAGTTTTGCACTTGATTTGCCAAAATTAGCTAAAAAACCATCTTCTGCCTTGAATTTTGATTCCTTTACCGGTCATCTCTCCAAACTTCAAAACTGCGCCTTGTGCCCGCGCAATTGCAATGCTGACAGGCTGCAAGGGAAGGCAGGATATTGCAGGAGCGACGCTTCATTCAGCATTGCATCCATTTGCATCCACAGGGGCGAGGAACCTGCCATCAGCGGTCCGGATGGGATCTGCAATGTGTTTTTTACCAATTGCAACCTGCAGTGCATTTATTGCCAGAATCACCAGATCAGCGATAACCGGATCAGCCATTCCACTTGCAGCATGACGCTGGATGAAGTAATTGACCGTATTACCGCCATCCTCGACCAGGGTATCCGTCGTGTGGGTTTCGTCTCTCCGTCACATTTCATTCCGCAGATGCGCGTGATCATTGATGTAATTCATTCCCTTGGATACAGGCCCGTGTGGGTCTATAATACGAACGGTTACGATAAGGCCGAAACCTTGCGAACCCTGGAGGGAGTCATCGACGTTTACCTGCCCGATTTCAAGTACATGGATCCTGAACTGGCCTGGCAGTATTCCGGTGCACGCGATTATCCTTCGTTTGCAGCTGCAGCACTCAGGGAAATGTACCGCCAGAAGGGTGCTGCGCTCATCACGGGTGATGATCATACTGCCGAATCAGGGATCATCGTCCGGCACCTTGTTTTACCGGGTCATGTCCAGAATAGTTTGCTGGTCTTGCATTTCCTGGCCGAAGAGATCTCCCCCAGGCTGCATGTTTCACTGATGGCGCAGTATTATCCTACTAAAAAAGTAGCTAACCATCCGCTGCTGAGTCATGGAATTACTGAATCCGGCTACAGGCAGGTGGTTGACGAGATGGATAACCTGGGAATGTACAACGGCTGGATCCAGGAATTCGAAAGCAGCGAGTTCTACCGCCCCGATTTCAACCAGCCGCATCCCTTTGAATGAACTTTTTCTAACCCAACTCCATTTTTTTTTTTGGCTTTTGTCCCGCGTCCCGTGTCCCGTGTCCCGCATTTCCTTTCCCGCGTCCCGTTTTAGCAAGTTCATCATCAAATTCAACCCGTTCAAAGAAATTTCTTGCTCCATCAGGGGTAACTGCTTAAATTTGGGCGTTCAATATCAAAAATGTTTTATCTGTCCAGTATCCCTTCATTCAGTGCCACGCATCAAAACCAACTAAATATGAAGAAAATTTTCCTTTTCACGCTTGTTATCATTTTCCTGTCGCCTGTCTTCACGTCATATGCGCAGGATAAAGAGAAGAAAACCGATTCCGGCTACGTTTTCACCATGTTAAAACAGCTTCCGGAAACTTCAGTTAAAAATCAGAACCGTTCAAGCACCTGCTGGAGCTATTCAGCGGTTTCATTCCTTGAAACTGAGCTGCTTCGCATGGGCAGGGATACATTTGACCTGTCTGAAATGTTTAGTGTCCGCCATTCATATTCCGATAAAGCGCTGATGTACATCAGGTTCAATGGCAAACACAATTTCGGCCCCGGCGGGGCTGCACACGATGTTACCAATGTGTTGAAAAAATACGGCATGGTTCCCGAAGAGGTTTATACCGGGATGACCATCGGTGAACAAAATCCGGTACACGGGGAAATGGATGCCGTCTTCAATGCATACGTGGATGCCGTGCTCAAGAATCCGAACAGAAAACTATCACCGGTGTGGCACCAGGGATTCAATGGCATGCTCGACGCATATCTGGGCAAACTGCCTGAAAAATTCAACTACAAAGGCAAGGAATACACCCCCAGGTCATTTGCCGACATGCTCGGCCTCAATCCCGATGATTATGTTGAACTTACCTCTTATACACACCATCCCTACTATTCGAAATTTATTATCGAAATTCCCGATAACTGGGCCCTGGATGAAGTTTATAACCTTCCGTTGGATGAAATGATCCAGGTAATCGACAATTCCATTAACGAAGGATATACCGTTGTGTGGGGCGCCGATGTCAGCGAAAAGGGATTCTCATGGAAAACCGGAGTTGCCGTAGTCCCGGATAAAAATGCCAGTGAAATATCAGGCAGTGATCGTGACAAATGGACAAAAATGTCGGATGCCGAAAAGGAGAAACTGCTGTTCAAATTCGACAAGCCAAACCCGGAAAAAAAGATTACCCCGGAAATGCGCCAGGTTGAATTTGATAACTATCAAACTACCGATGACCATGGAATGCATCTCACTGGTATAGCCAAGGATCAGAACGGAACCAAATACTATCTGATCAAGAATTCATGGGGCACCGAAGGAAGCCCGTACAAGGGGCATTTCTATGCTTCCGAGTCCTATGTCAGGCTGAAGACCATGGACATCATGGTTCATAAAAATGCCATCCCGAAGGAGATCAGGAAAAAGCTTGAAATTAATTAACTGCCTCTGAATGATGTAAACAGGCCATCCGGGAAGGACGGCCTGTTTGCTGATAAACCAATCCGTTGTTTTTACTTTTGCATGCTTATGTCCATGGACCGGTAATTGTTTTCCCTCTCAGGGATGACTTCAATAATTCCATGTATTTTTTGCGCTCGATAAGTGATGCTCCCAGCCCCATCAGGTGCGATGTTTCAACCTGGCAATCAATAAATTTGAATCCATATTGCCTGCAACGCACCACCAGGGCGTGGAATGCCACTTTAGAGGCATTGTTAACGTTGAAGAACATGCTCTCTCCAAAGAATGCCGAACCAATGGAAACGCCATATAGGCCGCCTGCCAGCACTTCCCCTTGAAATACTTCCACTGAATGGGCAAATCCATTTTCATGCAGGGCGGTATATGCTTCAACGAAATCGGGACTGATCCAGGTTCCATCCTGGCCTGGGCGCGGCGCTTCAGCACATGCCCGGATTACCTGTTGAAAGGCAGTATCGAACCTGATGGTGAATTTTCCTGCACTGATGATCCTGTTCAATGAATCAGGAATTTTAAATTTTTCCGGATACATGACCATCCTCGGGTCAGGTGAATACCAGAAAACATCCTCATCTTGTGTGAACCATGGAAAAATGCCATGTGCATATGCCTGAAGCAGCCGCTCCATCGACAGATCTCCCCCGACAGCAATCAGACCATCGGGATCTGCTTCATCCACAGGCGGAAAAAAGGGTTCTTCGGGTAACAGGTATACAGTCAATGGATTATATAGTTTGAAATTTTCCTCAGCATCATTTCACTGAATCCAATGCCTGGGCCAGCTTATTGCATGCCAGCTCTATTTCCGCATACGTGATCGTGAGGGGAGGAGCGATGCGGAAAGTGGCAGGTTTAAAAAGATACCAGTCAATTATCAAGCCCTGGTTCATGGCCGACTCCATGAAGGCGTTCCTTTTGCCGGGCAGGGCAAGGTCGACACCAAGTGCCAGGCCGGCCCTGCGGATCTCTCCAACAGCAGGATGATCCTTTAACGTCTCTTCAAATATTTTGCCTTTTTCACCGGCAAGCGGAATCAGTCCGTCATCCAGCAGTACCTCCAGGCCGGCAAGGGCTCCGGCACAACTGACGGGGTGACCGCCAAAGGTGGTTATATGGCCCAGTTCCGGGTTATATGCCAGGGTATCCATCATCTTTTTTGGCGCAATAAACGCCCCCAATGGCATGCCCGCACCCAACGCCTTGGCCAGGACCAGTATGTCTGGCACGAAATCATAATGCTCGAAACTGAAGAGCCTGCCTGTCCGTCCCATGCCCATCTGCACATCATCCACAATGATTAAAGCACCCTCGCGGGCACAGCGCTTTTTGAGCCGGTCCAGGAAAAACTCCTCCACAGGGATGATGCCTGCCTCGGCCTGCACCAGTTCAATAACAACACAGGCGGTACGGCCGGATATTTTCTCAAGGTCACAGTAATTGTTGAACTCGATCTGCCTGACATCAGGTAGCAATGGCCTGAATGCATTTTTCAGGGTCTCATTTCCAAGGATACTTAAACAGCCATGCGAACTTCCATGGTATGAGTCTGTGAACGATATGATCTCCGTTCTCCCGGTGAACCGTTTGGCCAGTTTCAGCGCCCCTTCGATTGCTTCACTGCCCGAGTTGACAAAATAAACGGAATCAAGCTTGTCAGGTAATAAGTTCGATAACTTTTCGGCAAGACGGACCTGTGGCGATTGAATGAATTCGCCATATACATTCAGATGCAGATACTTGTCAACCTGCTCCCTGATTGCTTCAACAACCCTGGGATGACGATGACCTGTATTGCTGACCGCAATCCCGGATACAAGGTCGATGTAACGCTCGCCTGATTTGGCATGCAGGTAAATCCCTTCAGCCTTAACGATTTCCAGTCCCATGGGAGTGAACGAAGGTAATCCCAGGTGCCGGTAAAAGATTTCACGTTCAGTCATTTTGTGATTTTAATCCACGAATATACTAAATGGTTTAAAAGCAAATTGTATTAATTTCGCCTTTTATACTTAAGCTGATTTAGTTTACAAAAAAAAACCGGACCCTACCCGCGGTAAATTTTCCACGGGTTCACTTGTCCGCTTCTCCATGTGTTAACCTGTTCACCCGATAATCAAACTTCCTGAAGACCAGCAGAAAAGTCATGAAAAACAAAGTCGTTATAATCACCGGTGCATCATCGGGCATTGGAAAAGCGCTTGCATATCAGTGTGCCCTAGCGGGGG